>CAZITT010000012.1:3076-16728 GCA_964542235.1 uncultured Muribaculaceae bacterium
GGAAACAAAGTAGATATTCCATCTTATCAAGTAAAAGTTGGTTCAACAATTGCTTTAAAAGAAGAATCTAAAGACCACAAAGCTGTTAAAAATGCGCTTGAAAAAATTCAAGGTAGAGTTGAATATGTAACACTTGATCAAAATAAAAATATTGGTACTTATGTAAGATACCCTGAACGAAATGAATTATCAATAGATATCCATGAAGCTGATATCGTTGAATTCTATAATAGATAATAGGCATTGCCTATTATTTTTTTTATAAAAAAAAGAAGAACGCTTCTTGATTAACTATATCTAATATTTTAGTTTTTCTATTACTTTATCATAAACCTCATCACTAATTACTTCAGGACTTTTAATTGATTTTTTATTAATATTTTTTTCATCATTAACACACTCAATTACTTCAAAATCATATATACTAGCTATTTCTAAATATGCCTTCTCAGCATTTAAAAGATGCTCTTTTGATCGTTCTAACTGATCAGGACTCTCTTTTCTACCTTGTTTTAATATTAAAGCAGCATCATAAGGCATATGCAAAAATATTTTAATATCACCATAAGGTAATCCTAACAGTTCAAACTCCAATTTCTCTAACCATTTATAAAAATCTAATCTTTTAGTTTTATCTAATTCTTTTCCTCCCTGATGAGCCATATTAGAATAGGTATAACGATCTAAAACCACTATAAATCCACTATCTAAGTCTTTTATAATACTTTCTATATTATACAATCTATCCGCTCCAAAGTATAATGATGATACTTTAGGATCAACTTTTTCTGCTTTTTCTGGAAACCATCCCTCACAAATATATGATTTTCCTAAATAAGGTCCACCTACTATTTTACCAGTTGGACTATCATAATTCGGAAAAGAAAATTTTTTACATTTATATCCATTGTTAGTTAGTTTTTCTAGTAATTTATTAGCCTGAGTTTCTTTACCAGAACAATCCGTTCCTTCGATTATTATTAATTTTCCTTTCATATAATACCTACTTCCACAAGTTATTATTTTTACGATACTCTAAATATGCATCATATCTTTTCATTAAATCCATTTGTTCTTCTTTTGATAAATTTTGAACTATTTTTTCATACAAGCCACATTTACTAAATGGTTCAGAACAGCCTCCTCGATATACACAATTTGGTACACATGCCCAGTAAACATTTCCATCTTTTTTCTTTATTTCCTTAACAAGCGATATCCAATATGCTCTAGTTGTTGGATCAGCACACATACAAAGTCTTTTTAACGAAATATTAATTAATGCCTGAATATTAGCATCCATCTCCATTGGTACACAATCCATTTGACTTCGCTCTTTGCGATCTATTCCTGTTCGATCTGTTCTTGAAGTTCCAACAAATTTTTCACACCCTTCATGATGTCTTACAAAGTGAGTGCTAATTGCATAAGGAATACTTTCCCATTTCCAACTAATATTACCTCTTCTAATTGGACTATGCTCACATATTAATATTTTTCTTTTCCATTCATCACTTGGTTCTTTTTCACCTGCTTGTTTTCTCACTGTTGTCATACATGCACTTTTAATAAATAACCAGTCAACATCAAACTTTGTTATTTTTGTTGTTACATCATACTCCGTATTCACTAATATACCTCCTAATACTTGAATAAATCATTCCTTACATTTAAATATTCATATGTTTTATCTGTTACCATTCTTCCTCTAGTTGTTCTTTTTAAAAATCCTTCTTGAATTAAATATGGTTCATACATATCTTCGATTGTTGTCACTTCTTCTCCAATTGCTGTTGCTAAAGTATCAACACCAACTGGTCCACCATTAAATTTTTCAATAATAGTTTTAAGTAAATTTATATCTATCTCATCTAAACCATTATCATCTATTTTTAGCCTTTTTAAGGCTTTTTTAGTAAGCTCTAAATCAATAATGCTTTTACCATCAACAAGGGCAAAGTCCCTTACTCTTTTAAATAAGCGATTAGCTACTCTAGGCGTTCCTCTACTTCTTTTAGCCAACTCTAAAGCTGCATCTTTATCTATTTTAGTATCAAGTACTCTACTTGTTCTATTAATAATTTCTTTTAATTCATCAATTGTATAATATTGCAATTTGCAAATAATTCCAAAGCGATCTCTTAATGGACTAGTAAGATCTCCTGCTCTTGTTGTTGCACCTACTAATGTAAATGGCGGCAAATCTATTTTAATACTTCTTGATCCACTTTCTCCACCCACTATGATATCTAATGTAAAATCTTCCATCGCTGGATACAAAATTTCTTCAATAAATTTAGGCATACGATGAATTTCGTCTATAAATAAAACATCACCCGGTTCAAGATTGGATAAAACTGCTGCTAAATCACCAGATTTTTCAATTGCCGGTCCACTGGCAGTTTTAATATTCACTCCTCGCTCATTAGCAATTATATAAGCAAGAGTTGTTTTGCCAAGCCCTGGAGGACCATATAATAAAACATGATCTAAACTTTCATCGCGCATTTTCGCTGCTTTTATAAAAATTCGCATATTTTCTTTTACTTCAGTCTGACCAATATATTCATCTAACTTAGTTGGTCTAATAGTTTTTTCAAACGTATCCTCTTCTAATTTACTGTTAGTTATTATCCTTTCATCCATTAAATCACCTGCTTTCTATTATTTTAAAAGTAATTTTAAGGCTTCTTTTATTTGTGTTTCAATGTTTAAAGAACTATCTACTTTGCCTAAAACATACTTATAATCTTTTTCCTTATAACCTAATCCTTTCAATACTTCTACTAATTCTTCATAACTATTTCCCACTACATTATTAACATTTTTTGACAATTTACCCTTTAAATCTAAAATTATTTGTCTTGCTACTTTATCGCCAATTTTAGGAAACTTTGTTAAATATAAGATGTTTTCTCTTTCAATAGCATCAACAATTCCATTAATTGATCCTGTTGCAAAAATAGGTAGTGCTAATCTAGGTCCTATTCCTTTAACCGAGATTAGCTTTAAAAACAATTCCTTTTCTTCAACATTAATAAATCCATACAAAGTAAGTTCATCTTCTTTGACATGTTGATAAACATAAACTTTATATTCCTTATCTTCTTGATAAATATATGGATTAGATACCATAATTTGGTATCCCACATCATTACAATCCAAATCAATAGAATTATAATTTATCTTTGTTATTTTACCCTTTATATATGAATACATATTACCACCATTTTCATTATACCAAAAAAAAATAAAACCTTAAAGTTTTATTCTTCTAATAATTTATCAAGTGATAAAATATTATATCCTTTTTGTTTTAAATAATTAATTGTTACTTCTAATTCTTTAACATTATTACTATCTAATTTTATTAGGATAATACTTCCATTAACAATATTACTTTTTATATTATTATATAAATTATCACTTAAATTAAGAGTTGGAACTATTGTCCACATTTTTTTATTTTTGCAAATATTTAATATTTTTTCATTTTCATTA
This sequence comes from uncultured Muribaculaceae bacterium, assembly GCA_964542235.1. Lineage (GTDB taxonomy): Bacteria > Bacillota_I > Bacilli_A > RF39 > UBA660 > DAOPMC01. The sequence goes on from CAZITT010000012.1 coordinate 6,578, forward strand.
TCTAAAAGACAATAAAGTTTTGATTGTTTAGTAATTCTAGATATTAAGCTATTAGTATATAAAATAGATGGATTATCATATTCACTATTATAACCTAAATTACCTAAAAAATTATTATTAGATGTTATTCTATTTAGTAATTCAATATTATTTTCTCCCCAATATCCATCAATAAAGAAATTTCCTACTACTTTTTTATTATCTAAAACATTAATAGCTTTTTTTATTACCTCATTATCATTAGAAGTAAATAATAGTGCGACATTTCTTTTGTTTTTATTACCTGAAATAATATATTTATCATAAATGCTATCAATTGATAATTTAGGATGTATTTCATCATAGACTAAAAAATATTCGTTAAAAATTCCTAATCTCTTCATATTATTATAACTTTTATTAACATTTACTTTATATCCTCTAATACCTGGAATTATTTTATTGCCTTTTACAGTAGCACTTACTGATGCTACTGTATATTTATCTTGATTACTAATAATTGTTTGCATTAATGAGTCTTTTGACTTAGAAATATCTATTAATTTTTCAGTATAATAAAAACTAAAGCATGCTAAAATAGAAATTCCTATGATTTGAATTATATTTTTAAACATATTATCACCTGATAAATAATATGTTTAATTAAATTAAAGTATTATTAAATCAAAAAGATAGAATATTTAAATATTCTATCCATATCAATTACTTAGAAGTTGGATTATAGCTTCCACCTAATTGATTTAAACCACTTTGAACTAAACGTTTAGTGATTTCACCACCAACAGTACCATTAGCTCTAGAAGTAGTGTCTGGACCTAGAGTAACACCGAATTCACTAGCTATTTCATATTTCATTCTTTCAATAGCTTGTTTAGAACCTGGAGCTACGAATTTATTGTTGCTGTAATTCATTTTATATTCACCTCCTATACATTATTAGGATGGTAAATATCTACATATTTATACATAATTCGAGGTGGTAATTATTGTTAAAATATCTCATTAAAGCTATCTTTTTCTGTTATTTTTATTACTTCTATTTGATCTATTATCTCATCAATTACTGATTCATAATTAATAATTTTTTCATATTCTTTAGCAATATTTTTTTTAGGGTTTATAACTGGATGCTTAGGTACAAAAACAGTACAGCAATCTTCATAAGGTAAGATACTAATATCATAAGTATTTATTTTTTTTGCAATTTCAATTATTTCTAATTTATCTAAACAAGCAACTGGTCTAATTACTGGAATATCAACAACTTCATTAATAACATTAATGCTTGTTAGTGTCTGACTTGCAACTTGGCCAATTGATTCGCCATTTATTAAAACTAAATGCTTATTTTTTTTAGCTACTCTTTCACTAATCCGATACATCATTCTTCTTAAAATAGTTATCATGTAAGTATTATCAATATTTTTATATATCTGCTCTTGCAATTTAGTAATTGGAACAATATATAAATTAATATTTGAAGTATAGTTAAGTAATTGTTTGGCTAAATTTATTACTTTATTTCTGGCATTTAAATTAGTATAAGGAAGAGCTTCAAAGTATATAGCATCTATCTTTATTCCTCTTTTTAGAGCTAAATAACCCGCAACAGGCGAATCAATTCCTCCACTTAACATCAACAATCCTTTACCTTGAACACCAACCGGATATCCACCAATACCTTTTATATTATTAAAATAGATATATGTATAGTCTTTATTAATTTCTATGTTGACAAAAAGATCTGGATTGTGAACATCTACTTTACAATCAATACTATCTAAAACACATCCACCAATATAGTTATTAAACTCCATACTATTCATTAAAAAGGATTTATCACTTCTTTTTGTTACTACTTTAAAAGTTTTAAAATTTTCTTTTTTTAAAAGTTTTAAAACACTATCTTTTATCTCTTCTTTATTAGTATTTACTTTATATGACAAATTAAACATATGAATTCCAAAAGTATTTTTTAAAACTAATAAAATATTATCTAAATCCTCATCAATAAACTCAATAAACATTTTAGAATATTCTTTTATTATTTTACAATTAAAATTTTTTAATTTATTTTTTAAATTATTATATAAAATATTAATAAAAATTTTTCTATTTTCTTTTTTAGTTGTTAATTCTCCATATTTTATCAAAATAACTTTTTGCATATTTATCACTTCCTTTTAAATTATATCATATTTAATATTTTAAAAATTTTTAAATAAAAAAAGAAATTGATTTATTATCAATTTCTTTTTAATTAATTATTTTCTTTTAAAAAGTTAATTACTTTTCGCATTAATAGATCATATTTAATCATATCAATACCACCAAACATTTTTAAAAATTCATCTTTTTCAATATTATATTTTTTAGCTGATTCTATCACTTCTTTATCAGCTTCTTTTTCTGATACTTCTATTTTTTCAAGTTCAATAATTTTTTCTAGAATTAAACGATAAATCACATGATTTTTTGCTTCTTCTTTCATTTGATTTCTTAAATCCTCTATTTTAGCTTTTGTCATTTCTAAATATATTTCTAAAGAAACTCCTTGCATTTTTAATTGTTGTTCAAATCTTTCTACCATACGATCTATTTCTTCCTCTGCCATTTCATCCGGTAAATCAACCTCAGTATTATTGGCAACTTCTTTTAAAAGATTATCAACATATATGTTTTCGTTTTCCATATCTTTTCTAGCTTTGATAGTTTCTTTTATTTCGTTTTCCAAAGTATCTTTAGAATTAACACCTTCCATTGCTAAATCTTCAAACAATTCATCATCTAATTTTCTTTCTATTTTTTCTTTTATTTCTTTTACTTTTACTTTAAAAATTACTTCTTTACCTTTTAATTCTTCGCTTGGATATTGTTCAGGGAAAGTTATTTTTATTTCTTTTTCTTCGTCTTGTTTCATTCCAATAATTTGATCTTCAAAACCAGGAATAAAAGTGTTGCTTCCTATTTCTAACGAATAGTTTTCACTCTTTCCTCCTTCAAATGCTATCCCATTTTTAAAACCTTCAAAATCTATTACAGCAATATTGCCTTTTTCAACTTGGCCAGTTTCTTTTACTTTTACATCGGAATATCTTTTTAAGATTTGCTTTATCTCATAGTCTATTTCTTCTTGGGTAATTTTTGTCTCTTCTTTTTTTACTTTCAAGTTTTTATATTTTTTAATTTGAGTAACGATAACAAAACTAAATAATACTCCATTATCATCTATTTTTTTAATATCTACCTTAGGTTGAGTAACTGGAATCACTTTATTTTCACTTATTACCTTTTGATAAGCACTTGGTAACAAAATATCAACTGCTTCCATATAAAGACTTGCTTTACCAAATTTTTTCATATAGATATCTTTGGGTACTTTACCTTTTCTAAAACCATCTACTTTTACTTCTTTTTCTTTTTTATTAAAAGCTTCATCAATCGCTTTTTCATATTCTTCATTTTCAATTTTAATTTGAAATTCTTTAACATACTTATTTGCCATATACTATCTCCTTTTCATAACCATTATTATATATTATTTATATCTTTCATTCAATAAAAAATAGAAATTATTATTTAATTTCTACTATTTTGATTTCATAAACACCATTTGGGCTTTCAACTGAGACAACATCTCCAACTTTATGCCCCATTAGTGCTTTAGCGATTGGTGATTCATTTGATATCTTACTTTCAAATGGATCAGCTTCTTGACTACCTACAATTTTGTATTCATCTTCATCCGCTGGATCATCAACATAAAATATCTTTACCATATTGCCAATTCCTACTTTATCAGTAGCAACTTCATCTATAATAGTTACATTATCTAAAATGCCTTCTAATTTTTTAATTCTACCTTCGATTTCTGCTTGTTCATTTCTAGCAGCATCATAATCAGCATTTTCAGATAAATCACCTAAAGCTCTTGCTTCTTTAATTGCCGTTATATTTTCAGGACGTCTTACATTTATTAAAAAGTTTAACTCATCTTTTAACTCCGCTAAACCTTCTTTAGTTAAATATATTTCCTTTTTTTCAATCATTTTTTGCTTTCACCTCATTAAACATAATTACTTAAAAAGGATACTACTTTTTTGACATTTTGTCAAGTCAAAAATAATCTCCCTTACACTTTATTTTATTATATTCATTTTATAATAAATATTACTAAAATAATTTTATTTTCATCATAGCATCTTTAGGAATTGTTCTTGAAACTTTAATTTTTACTATTTCTTGAGCATGTCTTGCCACATCTATTTTGTTCATTTTTTCATCATAAATCTCTTTTATTTTAAAATTATATGAAAAGTTATTGGGACCAAATATTGTTACCTCATCACCAACTTTAAAATTATTTCTTTGTTCAATAATTGCCAACTTTTCTTTTTTATCATAATTAATAACTAAACCTAAGAAATCCTGATTTGAAACTTCTTCTTTTCCACTATAATACTGATCAGTTACATCAGCTTCTTTATTAAAGAAGTGCGTAGATGATTCTCTATTTGCTACTCTACTTAAAATTTTTATTTCTTTACTTAATAAATCTTCATTATAAGTATTATTATAACAAGCATCGATTATCCTGCGATAACTGCCAATTACTGTTGCTAGATAATAGGCTGAGCGCATTCTTCCTTCTATTTTTAATGATTTGACACCAATATCAATCATCTCTTTAATATGCCCCGCCAAGATTAAATCTTTTGGTGAAATAGCGAAATATTCTTTATTCTTACCTATCTTAAACGAATAACGACATACCTGGGCACATCCGCCACGATTAGCATCACGATTAGTAAAATAATTTGATAAAACACATCTTCCACTAAAGTTAGTACACATTGCTCCATGAATAAACACTTCTAACTCTGCTTTTGTTTCATCATATATTTCTTTTATCTCTTTTAACGATACTTCTCTTGCTAATACTATTCTATTTACTCCTTCATTTAACCAAAATTTAACAGATTGAGTATTAGATGTAGAATTTTGAGTACTCATAAATATTGCCAACTGAGGATATTTTTTTTTGATTACGGGAATTAAGAAAGGATCGCCAATGATTAAAGCATCTAAACCCGTTGTCACTAATTGTTCCAAATATTTTTCATAACCACTAATATCTTCATTATGAAAGATAATGTTAAAAGTTACATAAACTTTCTTATTTAATTTATGGGCAAAATCCACTATTTCTTTTATTTCAACAATGCTAAAATTTTGAGCATTTGCTCTTAAACTATATTCTTTTCCTCCTATATAAATAGCATCCGCTCCATATAAAAATGCAATTTTAGCTCGATACAAATCTCCAGCTGGTGCTAATAGTTCTATTTTTTCCTTCATATTACTTCACCTTAAATATGGTTTTTTTATTAAAGAAACCATCATCTAAATTATTAATTATTTTTTTAATTTCTAAATTTTTTGATCTTAACCAAGCTTCATCCAAATCATTTTTAATAACACTATTATAAATATTTAATATTGCTAAAAAATCTTTATGTTTTATCATTTGTTCATTTAAAATAACATACTCACAACTAGCCTTTTTTAAATTGTTAATTTCCATAATAGCATTTAAGACATTATTAGAAAATATCATTGTCCCTTCTTTATTTTCTAAAATAGGATATTTATTATTAGTTTTTTCATCTGTAATTAAATATTGGTTTTTTGTTTTCTTTTTATTAAAATATTTAAAGTAATTGGTTATTAACTTTCTTTTAGAAAATGACATCATTTGATATCCAAAGATATTAACCATAATTTCAGCTTCTGTTTTTTCTTTTAGTGTCATTATATCTTCCATTGTTATTTCCGATGAGATTAAAACTGTTTTTACTCCTTTCAAGTAGTAATAATTAATTGTTTCATAATTAGTAACCATATAATTTTGATTCCAAATTACTGGAAGCTTTAAATCTAGTTTGTTTTTTATATTTAAAATTGCTAAATCATAGAATAATACTCCGTCAATTCCTATCTTTTCTAATTTTATTAAAGCTTCTTCTAATATTTTTAAATCTTTATTAAAAATATTTTTATCAATTAAACAAAATATCTTAATATTTTTATCTAATAATTTTTTTAGTTTTATAAGATTAGATAGCGTAATTTGATTATTACTTAACGATAAACCTTTAATAGCAAAAAGAAATGCATCAGCACCCTTTTTTATATAATTATTTAAACTAATAATATTGATTTTTTCTGGTTTTACAATTACTTTCATTTTACAATCTCTTCTCTGAAACTGCGATGCCATCACCAATGTCATATATCTTAGTTTTGTATCTAATATTATTTTCTAAAAAATAAATATAATCCTTGATTTTTTTTACGAGTGATCTAATATTACTACTTTCTATTTCCTTTTCTGGTTTTTTTAAATAACCATGAAAACTCATATTATCAGTAATAATATAACCATTAGAATTTAAATTGTTTTCAAAATGATTAAAAAAATCTTTGTTTTTTCCCTTTGCGGCATCGATAAAAATTAAATCAAATCTTTCTTTTAATCTAACCGTTAAGGCATCTTTAAATATTAAGGTTATTCTATTTTCTAAATCAAATTTTTTGATATTTTTTAAAGCTTCCAAATAGCGTTCTCGATCTTTTTCAATGGTTGTTATTTTGACATTAGGAGAAGATAAAGCCATCATAATAGCTGAATATCCTGTTCCTGTTCCAATTTCTAAAATGTTATCAATTCGATGGGTATTAATAAAGGTTGTTAAAAAATCAATCCCAGCATCAACCATAATAGGTATCTTATTTTCAATAGCTGTTTTTTTTAACATCCTTATTTCATCATAAATATTTTCTACCATTCATACCACAAACCTTCATTTTTTAATTTGGTAATTGTTTTATTGTGTTCAGTATAATCTTTAGAAAAATACAATTTGCCATTCTTATCTGATACAAAATAATAATAATTTGTTGATTTTGGATTAATAACTGCTTCAATTGAATAATCAGATGGATTGCTAATTGGTCCAATTGGAAGCTTGCCTGCCATGTTGGCATTTCTAGTATTATAAGGACTATTCATCTTTATTTCACTAGTTGTCAAATCAGCAGTATAATCTTTTTTAGCAGCATAATAAGTTGTTACATCGCTTCCCAACACCATCTTTTTATTTAGTCTATTATAAAAAACTGATGCCACAATAGGACGATCTTCTTTATATTTAGCTTCTTCTTCAACGATTGATGCAAGAGTTAATACTTGATGAACTGAATATTTGCTGTTTTCTATTTTAACTTTATATTTGCTTAAAATAACATCAGTATGAGCTAATATCTTATTAAAAATATCTTTAACTGTCGCATCTTCATATACTCGATATGTTTCAGGATACAAATATCCTTCAAGAGGATAATAAATATTTTCATTTTTAATTGTATCTTTTAAAAACCAGTACTTCTCTATTAATGAATTAATATAATCTTCATCTTTTAATAAATTAAAAACGTCTTCCTCTGTATTAAAAGTTTTTTCTTCTATTACTTGGGCAATTTGGCGCATATTTAATCCCTCTTTAAAGGTGATATCCATTTCGATTTTACTGATTCCACCTTTTAGAAGTTCTGCTACTATCTTTTTTACTCCCATATTTTTAGATAATTTATATGATGCAGCTTCAACATTTTCTACTTTATTTAACTTTAAATAAACATTGAAAAAAAACTCATCTTTAATCAATTCTTTTTCTTTTAAGATAGTTGAAATACCACTAAGCGATGTTCCTTTAGGTATTTTAACTAAAATTAATTTATCATCAGTACTAACAGGTGCTATTTTGACATTATATATAGTGCCTAAAGTTATGAGCATTCCACCTATTATTACTAACATTAAAAAAGCTGTTATTTTAAACATTCTCATTGTACTTCTCCTCATATTATTCCTCAGAATCACTATTTTTTGTTTGTTCTTCTTGGATTGTATTAAGAATTGTTTCAATTATCTTCCATTCTTTATCTGTTGTTACTGGTTCTAATTTAGGATCTTTACCTGTTGGATCATAAGTTGAAGCATAAACTTGAACATTGCCTTTTCCATCCTTAGAATTATCGGTATAAGCGATATAACTTTTACCTGTTTCTTTTGAATCAAAAGTAAACAATACTTGACACTCTATTTCTTCTCCTTTTTCATTAATAACTTTAAAATAATCATTCTTTTCTTCCATTTTCATCTTTCCTTTCTTCTATCTAGATAAGATTGTAATATCACAACTGCTGATACACCATCTATTTTCTTTTTTCTTTTTTTTCTTGATAAATTAGCATCTATTAAAACTTTTTCTGCTAATTTGGTGGTTAATCTCTCATCTTCTAAAACTACTTTGATATTTAATTTTTCTTCTAATAAATTTTTAAATATTTCCGTATCTTTCGCTCTATATCCTAATGTATTATTCATATTTTTAGGCCAACCCAAAACTATTAATTCAATATTTTCCTCTTTAACAACTAACTCTAATTCTTTGATTAAATCTAAATAATCTCCATTATATGAAATTTTTTTATAATAACTAGCGATTAATTTAGTTTTATCAGAAATTGCAACACCAAGAGATTTTTCTCCTAAATCAAGTCCTAAATATTTCATGACTTATCCTTTAAGTATTCATTAAGTAGAACTTCTACGATTTGTTCTCGATCAATCTTTTGAATCTTTTTTCTAGCATCTTTATAATTTGAAATATATCCTATATCATCACTAATTAAGTAGCCTAATAATTGCGTAATAGGATCGTAGCCTCTTTCTTTTAATGAATCATATACTTCATTTAAAACATCTTTTACTATTTCATTTTTTAATTCTTTACCATCAAAAACAATAGTATTATTAATATTCAAAAAATCACCTCTTTTAATAAATATATTCTATCATTTATACCAATCTTTATCAAATATATTTAAATAATTTTTAAAAAATAGGGAGTAATCAGACTCCCTACTTTTAAGTTTATTCTCTATTTTCTTTTCTTACTCTACCTAATTCTTTACCTATATCAGCCTGTCTAAACCAAATATTTGTATTCAATTTTGTTAAAAATGGTGGTAACTCAGAGTATTTAATATTTAATGTTTCTTGAGTTTTATCAATAACACTAACTATTCCTCTTCTACATATTCCTAATACTTTTCTTTTTAATTCTAATTTTTTTATGGTATCCATCTTTACCCCCCTTAAAAATTTAATACATTTAAATTATATCATATAATTTAAAATGGGTATATTTTATCCCTCAGATTTTATTTATAAGGATTAATTTAATTATATAAATCGTAATTATTTATCTTATTAAAAATAATAGTTTTTTCTTTCAGAGATATTTTACCAACTTCATATCCATATTCCTTTAATTCTTTTTTATAAGTTAAGAATGAATGATCAATATCAAAATTTAAAATATTTTTTATTTGTTCATAAGATAATTTCAACTTATCGCTCTTACTATTTTGTAGGTATTCCCATAAAGGATTATATTTACTCATAAATTTACATCTCACTTTCGATCTTTTTCAGCCTATCAATATTTATATTGTTTTCTAATGATTTTAATTGTACTAAAGCATATTGATTCAAATTTTTTAATCTAATATTTTGAGGAATGTTATCTCTTATCATTATTGAATTAGAACTTTCCATATTTGATAATACAATTAACTGTTCTATTGTTGCATAATCTCTTATGTTCCCAACTTTTCCTTTATTGTTGTCTCTCCACTCTTTTGCAGTCATACCAAGTAAAGCAACACTTAATACATCCGCTTCACTAGCATATGTAAAATTAATTTTTCCTTGATAGCATCTGTATGAATTCTATAATTTCCTTTAGAAATTATTCGTCTAACATTCCATTCTATCTTATTTTGATAAGCTTCATTAATTTTTAATCTTTCAAACTCTTTAATTAGATACAATTTAAATTCTGGACTTAACCAACTTGCAAATTCAAATGCTATATCAGGATGTGCAAAAGTTCCTATGCTATATTTTCCTCCTTTTGAAACAATACCAATAGCATTAGTTCTTTTTACCCATTGTGTAGGAGACATAGAAAAAGAATTTTTACCATATTCAGTTTTAATTTGGTCGAATTCGACCAAATTAA
>CAZITT010000013.1:0-8359 GCA_964542235.1 uncultured Muribaculaceae bacterium
TAAATTAGTTTATGGTAAAAGTTATAAATTAATATTTGTTTCTGATGATAAATGGAATGAAATAAAAAAAGAATATATTGATAACTTAGAAAAAGGTTATAAATACAAATATGAAGAGGAAATAGATGAAGAAATTATTAAAAATATAGATAATGATGACAATCTTATCAATAAAACAATTGAGATTTTCGGCGAAGATTTAGTAGAAATTGAATAGGAGGATTTAAAAAATGAATATGCAAGCTTTAATGAGACAAGCTCAACAAATGCAAAAAGATATTATGAAATCTAAAGAAGAGATTGATAATATGGAATTTGAAGGGAAAAATAACTTAGTAAAAGTCAAGGTAAATGGTAAGAAAGAAATTTTAAGTATTAAAATTGAAGATGATGAAGATATTTCAAAAGATTTGTCAATGTTGGAAGATATGTTAATAGTTGCTATAAATGATGCATTTAAACAAGTTGATAAAACAACTGAAGAAAAAATGGGCAAATATTCAAATGCTTTACCAGGGATGTTTTAATTATGTATCCCGAAGTTATATCAAAATTAGTAGAGGATTTTAAAAAGTTCCCTGGAGTTGGTGAAAAAACAGCAGAAAGAATGGCTTTTTCAATTTTAGATTTAAATTTAGATGATGTTAAAAAATTTAGCGATGATTTATTAAATATTAAATTAAGAGTTAAGACATGCAATATATGTGGAGCTTTAACGGATAAAGACATATGCCAAATTTGTTCTTCTAAAGATAGAAACAAAGAGATTTTATGCGTAGTTGAAGATGTAAAAGATGTGTTTTTATTAGAAAAAATGGGAAATTTTAATGGATTATACCACGTTTTAGGAGGTTTAATATCGCCAATTGATGGAATAGGTATAGAAGATTTAAACATAGAAAAATTAAAAAGCCGCATATCAAATGAAAAAATAAAAGAAATTATTTTAGCAATTAAAGGAACAATCGAAGGAGAAACAACAGCATTATACATAAAAAAATTATTTGAAAATAGTTCAATTGTCGTTAGTAAAATCGCTAGTGGCATTCCAATTGGAGCAGAAATGGATTACATTGATGTCTTAACCTTAGAGTCAGCATTTAAGAATAGAAAAGAAATATAATTATACTCATATAATTGAATGAGGTGATATTATAAAAACTCTTTCAAAGATATTAAAAAGGTTACTATTTGCACCTTTTCTTTTATATGGGTATAATTTAATTGCAGCACCTTTTAATTTAATAATTCCAATAAATATATATACAGTGTTAATTATTGGTCTTTTTGGGGTAATGGGTTTATTTTTTATTCTGGTTTTAGTTTTATTAATAGTATGAGGTGATAATTATGTTGGTAGATTATAAGTTAAAAGAAGAAATAGTTTATAATTATTTTATTAATAGTGTTCATAATAATAAGATATCTCATGCTTATTTAATAGAAGATAATGGCAATCAGTTAGAAAGCTATAATTTTATTATTAGTATTATTAAGTACTTATTATGTTCAAATAATAATGTAGAAAAGGAAAATTGTGGGAATTGTAATATATGTTCATTGATTAATGAATTAAATTATCCGGAACTAAAAATAATAGAGCCTGATGGCATAAATATTAAAAAAGAACAAATGTTAGATCTGCAAAATGCATTTTCTACAAAACCAATATACGGGAAATATCGTATTTGTATAATAAAATCAAGTGAAAAACTAAATAGTTCTTCAGCTAATTCAATTCTTAAATTTTTAGAAGAACCAACAGAAAATGTAATAATTTTCCTGATGGCAAATTATAAATATAAAGTTATACCAACAATTGTATCAAGATGTCAGGTTTTAAAACTAAATCTTTTAAATAATAAAGTTAATAGTTTATCAAGTAATATAAAAAACAATTATTTTAGTGATGAAAAAGAATATATTGAATATGTTAAAAAAATTATTTCATTAATAAAAGAATTTGAAATTATAAAGTATGAAGTTTTAGCGAATAAAGAAATATACAATTATAAGGATAATTTAAAATTATTTTTGGATGTAATGATACTAATTTATAACGATATGTTAAATAAGAACGAATATATTAATATTTACGATGGATATTGTGAAGAAATAAGTAATATATGTTCATCTATAAATCAAGATGATATAATAAAGAGGATAAATGTATTAATTTTATTTTCAAATAATGAAAAATATAATGTTAATAAAGAATTATTTATCGATAATTTATTTATATCAATGGTGGAAGGAAAGTGATAAAATATGTATGAAGTTTATGGTGTTTCTTTTAATAATACCAATAAAATATATTATTTTTCCCCTAATAATTTAAATATAAAGCGAAATGATCAAGTAATTGTTGAAACTGAAAGGGGTTTACAATTTGGGGAAGTAGTTACTGATTTAATTAAAGTAGAAAAGAATAAATTAATAACAATAGTAAAACCAATTATAAGATTAGCAAGTGATGAAGATAAAAAAATTAATAAAAGAAATATTGAAGATGCAAAACGAGCAATTATCAAAGCTAATGAAATAATTAAGGAATTGGGCTTATCAATGAACATTTTAAGTGCTTCTTTCACTTTTGATAAAAAACAACTTTTATATTATTTTTTATCAGAAGAAAGAGTTGATTTTCGTGTACTTGCTAAGAGATTAGCTAAAATTTATTACACTAGAATAGAACTTAGGCAAATAGGAATTAGAGATAAAGCAAAGGCAATTGGTGGATATGGACAATGCGGCCGAGAATTATGTTGCCACTTATTTTTAAATGATTTAAATTCAGTATCGATTAATATGGCAAAAAATCAAAATTTAGCCTTAAATCCTCAAAAAATAAACGGCTGTTGTGGAAGGCTAATGTGCTGTTTAAATTATGAAAATGACAATTATGAAGAAATGAGAAAGAAATTGCCTAGAGTTAATACTATTATTGATACAGAATATGGAAAAGGAAAAGTTGTTGCAGTTGATCCTATTAAAAATAGTTACGAAGTAGATATTAAAGAAAAAGGAGTATTTACAATAAAGATATAATATGATTGTATTAAATGATTTGCTGGGGTATAAAAATTTAAAAATATATCAAAACAATGAATATTTTTGCTTTTCCATTGATTCAGTTTTGCTTGCTAATTTTGTAAAAATAAATAAAAAAGTAAAAAATATTATTGATATTGGAACAGGTAATGCCGTGATTCCTCTTATTTTATCGACTAAAACCAAGGCTAATATTGTCGGAGTTGAATTGCAAAAAGAGATATATGACATGGCGCTTAATTCAGTCATTTGTAATAATTTAACAAATCAAGTAAAAATTATAAATGACGATATGAAGAATTTAAATAAGGTATATAATCATGAATATTTTGACCTAATTACTTGTAATCCACCTTATTTTAAGCATAAAGATACTTCTCTTGTAAATAAAAATGTAATTAAAACAATAGCAAGGCATGAAATAAATATAAATTTTGATGAAATTGCCAAACAAGCAGCATATTTATTAAAAGAAAATGGTGAATTTGTTTTTGTTCATAGACCGGATAGGCTTTTGGAAATAATTGAAATATTAAAAAAGTATAAATTAGAGGTAAAGGAAATTAGATTTGTCTATCCTAAAATTACTAAAAATGCTAATATTATTTTAGTTAGATGCATTAAAAATGGTAAAGTGGGATTAAAGATAATTAATCCTTTATATATTCATGATGATAAAGGATATACTGATGAAGTAATAAAATTTTTTGAATAGGTTGGTGTAGAAATGAAATTAATTGTAGGACTTGGCAATCCAGGTAAAGAATACGATAATACTAAGCATAATGTTGGATTTTTAATAATTGATAATTATCTTAAAATAAAAGAATTGCCTAAAATGGGCAAAAAATTTAACGGATTGTATTTAAAAACTAATATGAATGATCAAGAAGTTATTTTATTAAAACCACTTTTATATATGAATTTATCAGGTGGAGTAGTAAAAAAATATGTTGATTATTTTAAAATAAATGTTGATGATATATTAATAATTTCTGATGATTTAGATCAAGAATTGTCAAAATATAAATTAAAGTGCCATGGAGGTAGTGGCGGGCATAATGGTCTTAAAGATATTGAAGATAATCTGGGCACGGATAATTATAAGAGATTAAAAATAGGAATAAGTAATGATAAAACTATTGATGGTAAAGATTATGTTCTTAGTAAATTTAATAAAAAAGATAAACAAATTTTGAAAGAAGTTATTAGTAAGAGTATAAATATTATTGATGATTTTGTTATAAATGATTTTGAATCTTTGATGAATAAATATAATTAGATAGTAGAGGTCATCATGAATATATTTGAAAAATTAACATCTAATGTTTTAAAAAATAACATGGGTATAGCAAGTATTACCGATGAATTTTTTGCGTTGGCGATTAATGAATTATACAAAAAAATAGATTCGGGGATTTTAATAGTAATGCCAACTTTATTTGAAGCTAACAAAATTTATAATTATATTAGTACCTATAATAACAATGCTTTATTATTTCCAGTGGATGATTTTTTAACAACTCAAGCAGTTGCTATTAGTGATGAATATTTGTCTAAAAGATTAGAAGTATTGGACAAACTATCAACAGATAGCCATCAAATTGTGCTAACTCATTTAGAAGGATATTTAAAATATGTAACTTCACTTCTTAATTATCAAAAGAAAATAAAAAGATTAAAAGTAGGGGACAAAATAAATAAAAATGAACTAATTAATGACATAGTTGATATGGGTTATAATAAAGAAGTATTAGTTTTAAAAACAGGGGATATCGCTGTTAGAGGATTTATTTTGGATATATTTTTAAGTTTTGAAGAAAATCCAATAAGAATAGAATTTTTTGGTGATGAAATTGAATCAATAAGATATTTTGATGTTGATACACAAAAGTCAATTAAAAATATAACTGATTTTTATTTAAAACCATTTAATGAAAGCGAAGATGATAAATCAAGTTTATTAGACTATTTTTCAGATAGAGTAGTCATATATAAAGATATTAATCAAATAAAACATAATTATAATAGATTGATTGAAGATATATTTGAATTTGATAATAATAAAAAAATAACAGATTATATGTTTGATTTTAATGATCTTTATATAGATAACTCAATTCATTATTTAAGCTTTGATACAAGTATTATTGATAAAGATATAAAAATTATTAATTTTGAGGTTAAACCTATTGAGAATTTTTCAGATAATTTTGTTAAAATTAATGAATTTTTAAATACATCTATAAAAAATAATAAAACTGTAATTTTATGTTTAAAAAAAGAAAATATCAAAAGAATACAAAATTATTTAGATATAGATTATTTATTAACTGATGAAAATAATATTTATGATAAAAAAATAAATATTATTGAAAAAAGTATGAATGAAGGTTTTATTTATCAAAATTATATATTTATTACAGAAAACGATATTTTTAGTAAAAAAAGTAGTATAAAAAAAATAAAAAGCTCATTAAAAGGGGTAAGTAAATTAAACAATATTAGTCTTTTAGATATGGGTGATTATGTTGTACACGATATTTATGGAATTGGCATTTATAATGGAATAAAAACATTAACAAAAAAAGGTTTAAAAAAGGATTATTTAGAAATTTTGTATGCCAGAAGTGATAAACTTTATATTCCAGTTGAAAAAATTTCGTTAATTAGCAAATATACTGGAAAATATGGAGCAGTACCTAAAATAAACTCTTTAGGGGGGAGTGAATGGTTAAAAACTAAAGAACGGGTAAGAAAAAATTTAGAAATTATTTCCCGGGAAATAATTTTAACTCAAGCGCAAAGAAAAATGATTAATGGTTTTAAGTTTAGACCTGATACTGCTTTACAGCTGATGTTTGAAAGTGAATTCATGTATGAGCTAACAGATGGCCAAAAAAAATCGTTAGTAGAAATAAAAAAAGATATGGAATCATTGCTCGCAATGGATAGAATGCTCTGTGGTGATGTTGGTTATGGAAAAACGGAAGTAGCATTAAGAGCAATATTTAAGGCAATATGTGATTCAAAACAAGTGTTGTATTTATGTCCAACAACGCTGCTTTCTAATCAGGTTTATGAAGTTGCTTGTGAACGATTTAAAAATTATCCGATTAAAATAGGTTTATTAAATCGATTTGTAGCAAAGAAAAAACAAGAAGAGATAGTAAGTCAGCTGAAAAATAAAACAATAGATTTTGTTATTGGTACTCACCGGGCTTTAAGTGATGATATAGAGCCAAAAGATTTAGGTTTATTAATAATAGATGAAGAACAAAAATTTGGCGTTATGCACAAGGAAAAAATAAAAAAATCTTATGCAAATATCGATATTTTAACTTTAACAGCAACACCAATACCAAGAACATTACAGATGACATTGGTAGGATTAAAGGATTTATCAATAATTGATACCCCCCCAGAAAATAGATTACCCGTTCAAACTTATGTAATAGAAGAAAATGATAATTTAATAAAAAATATAATCTATAAAGAAATGTCCAGAAATGGACAAGTATTTGTTTTAAATAATAAAATTTTTAATATTGAAAGACAATATAATAGATTAAAGAAACTAATTCCAGATGCAAAAATAGCATATGCTCATGGAAGAATGGATAGTAATCAATTAGAGGACACAATTTTAAAATTTATCAATTATGAATATGATGTTTTATTATGTACTACTATTATTGAAAATGGAATTGATATGCCGAATGTTAATACTTTAATTGCCCTAGACTCAGATCGATTAGGATTAAGTCAATTATACCAGCTAAGAGGAAGAGTTGGGCGAAGTGATAAGTTAGCATACTCATATTTTATGTACAATAAAGATAAAGTTCTAACTGAAGCAGCAATGAAAAGATTAAAAGTAATAAAAGATTATACTAAATTAGGAAGTGGGTTTGATATTGCAAACAAAGATTTATCTATCCGAGGATCAGGAGATATTTTAGGAAAAGAACAGGCTGGCTTTGTTGATGCAATTGGAATTGATTTATATTTTAAAATATTAAATAAAGAAGTTGCAAGACTAAAAGGAGAAAAAGTAGTAGAAGAAGAACCTGGATTAATGCCATTATTTGATGTTGAAACTCACATTACAGATGAATATGTAGTAGAAGATGATTTAAAAATTGAAATTCATAATAAGATTAATGAAATTAACTCATATGAAAAATTAGAAGAAGTAAAAAAAGAACTAGAAGACAGATTTGGTAATATAAGTGAGAGCATGTTAATTTATATGTATGAAGAATGGTTTGAAAAGTTAGCAAATAAATTAGATGTTATCAATGTCGATCAAAAGAGTAATTGTGTAGAAATAGTTTTTAGTAAAGAAAAATCAAAAGATATTAATTATCAAGATTTATTTTTAAAATCAATCAAGATATCCAAAGAATTTCAATTCAAATATAAAAATAATTTATTTTATATAAAATTGCTAACAAATAAGCTAGAAAAAAATCCTATTTATTATATAGTCCAACTATTAAAAGAAATGTAAAAGCATTTCTTTTTTGTTATCCTGTAGTTTATTTTTACCAATATTTACCAATTAGATAATTATTTTTCAATATTATAATATACTTAAGGAATTATTAATAAAAATTGGGAAAAATAGTATAAAAGAGTCTATTAAAGTGAAAAATAAAGATAGAGAAAGTTGGTATGAATATGAAAAATACAGGACTTGTTAGAAGAATAGATGATTTAGGACGAATAGTTATTCCTAAAGAAATAAGAAGAGTATTAAGAATAAAAGATGGAGAATCTTTAGAAATATTTTTAGATAGTGATAACATAGTTTTAAAAAAATATTCGCCCATTGGCAGTTTTGAAGAATTTTATAAAAATTATGTTGATAGTGTTTATGATGTTCTTAATGAAAACATTGTCATTACTGATTGTGACAAAGTAATAGCAGTGGCAGGACCGTCGAAAAAAAATTATATTGGGAAAAATATAAGCAAAGTATTAGAAAATGCTATTCAAAACAGACAAAATATATTTATTAAAGAAAAAGTAGATGCAGAATTAATTTCTAACTATAATGAAGTTATTAGTTATACAATAAGCCCAATAATTGCAAATGGAGATTCAATAGGAGCTTTTTTAATTGTTTCACAAAATAGAAATTTAACAGAGTTGGAGCAAAAGGCTACTTTAATTGCCTCGAAATTTTTGGGGAGATATGTCGAAGAATAATTAGTAAAAATGTGTAAAGTTTTGTAAAAAATAGTTAATTTTAGATGATAAAATGTAAAATATTGATATAATTTACTTGTGGTTTTTAGCAGTA
>CAZITT010000013.1:8459-15878 GCA_964542235.1 uncultured Muribaculaceae bacterium
AGTATATATAATAGCTACTTATGAAGGTATCGTTGATATTTTATATTTAGCATTTATAACTGTATCTTATTTTAGACTTTTATATGTTCAAGAGCTTTAAAAATAAAAAGATATCGCTTGATATCTTTTATTTTGTTTAAAATTCTTTAATATAATTAATTCTTTCTTCAAATTCTACGTAATTTAGATAAATTAATAAAAGTAAGTACCATTTTCCATCTTGTGGATTACTAATTATTATATGATCCTTTCCGGCTTGCTCAATTATACCAGTAAATACCTTATCTCGCCATTCAATTGAATCAGGAAACGCCATATAAAATTTTGCCATTTTTCCTTTGTTGAGTCTCAAAATATTTTCTACATAAGATTGCTCAGTGTCAATATCTTGATTTTGTAAGTAATTTTGTGGATTTGGAATATAATTTTTATTGCTGTTTATTGGGTTTGGAATATAACTATTATTAATACTATCACCCCTTCTACATTAACTTTATGAAATTATAACTAATATATAACTCAAATTTAATTCTGTAGTATAATTATATTGGTGATGTAATTGAAAATAAAAGTTTTAGTGTCGGCAAGACATGTTCATTTAACAAAAGGAGATTATGATTTGTTATTTAAAGATACAGAATTTATACCAGAAAAACAATTAACGCAACCAGGTGAATTTGCTTCAAATTTGTTTGTTAAAGTAGTTACTCCTAAAAATATTATTGAAAAAGTTAGAGTAGTTGGGCCATTAAGAAATTACACGCAACTTGAAATATCAAAAACAGATGCTTATAATTTAGGAATTAATCCACCTGTTAGAAGTTCAGGGGACTTAAAGGATGCTTCTTTAGTTAAACTTATAGGTATTACTGGTAGCATTGAAAAAGAATGTGCTATTATTGCTAATAGACACATTCACATAAATAAAGAAGAAATAAAAAAATATAGATTAGGAAATATTGAAAAAGTAAAATTAGTAGTCCCAGGAATTAAAGGGGGAATTTTAGATAATGTCTATTTAAAAAAAGATGATAATTATGTATTTGAGGCACATATAGATGTTGATGATGCTAACAGTCATTTAATAAATAGTGGTGATTTTTTAGAAATAATTAATTAATTTCTTCATCTTGATGGTTGCTGCTACTTGGTTCAGTTCCCTTAATATAATAAAGAACTTTTTTATTTTTACTATTTTTAGTGGCAACATTACCTGATATAGGATCAACAAGAACACCAACGACATTGCTTGGCATTTCATACCAAGTTTTTTCTTTTTCTTTTAAATAATCTTCCATGACATCAGCCCATATCTTTTTGTTGTTTAAACTATCGTTGTTGCTAACAGGGAAATTATTGTCGTATCCTACCCAACTAGCCATAACAACATCAGGGTTAAAACCAATAATCCAGGCGTCATAATCAGTTGTTCCGCTTTTAATAGCATATTTTCTTGATAATTTTGGAGCAATATTAATGCAAGTCGGATAACTATAATCGATTAAATTGCTATCATAAGTAGTAGTTAAAAGCTCATTTAAGATAAATGTATAGCTCTCATTTAAAATTTTTTCTTTATCGTCTTTAAAGCTATATAAAATATTTCCATTCATGTCTTCTACTTTTCTAATAAAATGAGGATTTATTTTATAGCCATTATTAGCAAAAGCAGCATATCCAGCAGTTAATTCAATAATATTTACTTCATTGCTACCTAATGGAAGAGAAGGAACTGGTTTTAATTCTGTCTTAAAACCAACTTTTTTAGTTATTTCCACTAAAGTATCAGTGCCTAGAAACATATGAGTTTTAACGGCATAGATATTATCAGAATAGGCAATAGCAGTAGCAAGGGATATTAATTTATTACCATATTTTTCTCCATAATTTTGTGGAGAGTAAGTTTTATTATTTCCTAAGTTAAATGTCGTTTGCTGGCTTAAAAAAGTAGTCGAAGAAGTGAACCCATTTTCTAAAGC
Source organism: uncultured Muribaculaceae bacterium (assembly GCA_964542235.1). GTDB lineage: Bacteria > Bacillota_I > Bacilli_A > RF39 > UBA660 > DAOPMC01. Next base: position 10,439 of record CAZITT010000013.1, read on the forward strand.
TGCATAATATAAAAATGGTTTAATAGTAGAACCAGGTTGTCTTTTAGATGATATCGCTCTATTATATTGAGAATTGCTATAATTCCTACCACCAACTAGAGCGATAATAGCTCCATCAATAGGATTCATCATTACTGAGCTAATTTGAATGTTGCTTTTATCCAAATTTTTATTAATGTTTTCCTCTAAGATAGTTTGAGCATTTAAATCTAGAGTTGTATATATTTTTAAACTGCCCGTTTCAATATAATTATTAGGGATTTGGTCAATATTTTTTAATTCATTCATTACAGCATCTTGATAATACATTAAAGTTGCTAAGTTTAAATTATCAATTTTCCCATAAAATGTAAGTTTTGTATTATATATTTCATTTTTTTGGGTTTCAGTAATATATTTGTTTTTTACCATTCTAGATAAAACAACTTTTTGCCTTTTTTTAGCTAGTTCATAATTAGCGATTGGTGAATAATTAGATGGTGAATTAGGAATTCCTGCTAAAATTGATGCCTCTGCTAGGTTTAACTCCGATGCTTTTTTATTAAAATAATATTTCGATGCATTTTCAATGCCATACATACCATGACCGTAATTTATCGTATTTAGATATCCTTCTAATATTTCTTCTTTAGAATAATGAGTTTCAATTTCAAAAGTAAGCCACATTTCCTTCCATTTTCTAGACCATGATTGTTCAAAAGTTAAAAATAAATTTTTAGCATATTGCTGACTTATCGTTGACGCGCCTTGAACAATACCTCCAGATTTAATATTTTGATAAAGGGCTTTAGTGATTCTTAAGAAATCAAAACCTTTATGATTGTAGTAATTTTTATCTTCTACGGCAATTGTTGCATTAATTAAATAAGGAGAAATATCTTTGATGTTTACCCATTCTTGCGAGCCACTTCCTTGAAAAACAAGATCATCATTATTATTATATATATAAAAACTATTAATATTTTGAATTTTTATTTTAGGAGTAATAAGAGCATAAGTATAACATAATAGATTGCCTAACATAAAGACGATAATACCAATAACAATAATTTTAAATATAATTCTCATTATTTTCATGTTTTCCTCCATAACTCTAAAATTAGTATGAAAGGAAATATAAAAAAATATGTATTATCTTATTAATCTATGCTATAATGCAAATTAGAAATTTTGGTGATTATGTATGAAAATAAAAGTTATGTGTCAAATTAACAATTACATAATAGAAAGTATGGGCACTATTAATGATAATATTATTAAATTTAATAATAAAAATTCAACAATTTCATATGATATTAAAAATTTGATATTGACAAATGACGAATATATATTAAACTTTTATAACAGGAAATGTTTATTTAGTAATAATTTATACATTCCTGTTGAAATCTTATATATCAGTAATAATGATGAAGAAAAAGAATATAAAATTATATATAAGATTGGTGATGAAAAATTCACATTTTCTTTAAAATATGAAATTATAAGTTAATGAAAAGGAGATTAAAAATGAGTATTAAAAATTTAACCAAAGAAGAATTAGAGGCAATGTCTTATAAGGATATTACTTATCTAATGATCGAAGAGAATGGGCCAGCGCCAACAAATAAATTATTTAAAGGAATAATAGATCTATTAGATTTACCGGATAATATGTATGAAACAAAAATTGGTGATTATTATACTTCATTATCAACAGATAAGAGGTTTATCTTATTGGATAATGGTAATTGGGATCTAAAAATTAAACATCCTAAAAAAAGTATTAATGTCGGTGGAGATCTAGATGATCTAGAAGAGGTTGAACTAGAAGAAGATGGCGAAGATGGAGAGTCATTTGATGATTATGGTGATGATAGTATAGAAGATGAAGTCGATGAAGAAGAATTAGAAGATGATACAGAAGAATACAAAGACTTAATAATAGTAGATGAGGACGAATTAGATATTGAATAAATAATCAGTATTATAGGTGGTGATATTATGCTAGATAGATTAGAAGGAATATTAGCAAAATATAATAAATTAAGTAGTGAATTAGCCGATCCCAATGTAATTAATAACATAAAGGAAATGACTAGGTTAGCTAAAGAGCAGGCACAATTAACAGATATTGTGCAAGTTTTTTTGGAATATAAAAAAGTATTAAACAATATTGAAAATACAAAGTTACTTCTAGATGATCAAGAATTAAAAGAAATTGCAAAAGAAGATTTAGAAAAACTTTTACAACAAAAAGAAGATTTAGAAGAAAAGTTAGAAGTTTTACTGTTGCCTAAAGACCCAGATGACAACAAAAATGTTATTATGGAAATAAGAGGGGCTGCAGGCGGGGATGAAGCTAATATCTTCGCTGGAGACTTATTTAGAATGTATCAAAAGTATTGTGAAAAAAATAGTTGGAAACTAGAAGTTTTAAATGCAGATTATAGAGAAAATGGAGGATTTTCACAAATTGAATTTATGATTAAAGGAGATAGCATTTACTCTAAATTAAAATATGAAAGTGGTGTTCACCGAGTTCAAAGAGTTCCTGAAACCGAAGCACAGGGTAGAATTCACACCTCAACTGCAACTGTTTTAGTAATGCCGGAAAGAGAAGATATTGATATTGAAATAAAAGAATCTGAATTGCGAATTGATGTCTTTCATAGTGGTGGGGCAGGAGGACAATCTGTTAATACTACGGATAGTGCTGTTAGAATTACTCATATTCCAACCAACACAGTTGTTAGCTGTCAAAATGAAAGAAGTCAATTGCAAAATAAGGAAAAAGCAATGCAAATTTTACGAGCAAAATTATATGATCAAAAATTGCAAGAAGAAAATCAGAAAATAGAAAGTGAAAGAAAAAGTAAAATTGGCACAGGGGATCGATCAGAAAAAATAAGAACTTATAATTATCCACAAAATAGAGTAACTGATCATAGAATTAATTTTACATTAAATAAACTTGATCGCATCATTGAAGGAGATTTAGATGAAATAGTCGAAACTCTTATCAATGAAGATCAAAAAAGGAAGCTATTAGCAACAGCATGACAGTTGAAGAATTAATAATTTATGGTAAAAAACATATTCATAAAGATCAGGCTATTATTGTGTTATCCACACTTCTTAATATTAATTATTTTGATATTTTTCTTAATTTAAGTAAAAGAGTAAATGAAGAAAAAGTAAAAAGATATAAATTAATAATAGAAAGTATCAGATCTGGTAAACCAATTCAATATTTATTAGGAGAAACTAATTTTTATGGTTATACATTTAAAGTTAATGAAAGTGTTTTAATTCCAAGATTTGAAACAGAAACACTCGTTAAAAAAACATATGATTATATAAAAACTTATTTTAATGAAAATGTTAATATTGTTGATATTGGAACAGGAAGTGGCGCAATAGCAATTACTTTAAAAAAACTTTTACCCAAAGCCAATGTATCAGCGGTTGATATTTCAAAGGAAGCTTTGATAGTTGCTAAAGAAAATGCTAATATTTTAAGTACTCAAATAAACTTTATCGAAGGAAATATGTTAGAACCTTTAAATGATAAATATGATATTTTGATTAGCAATCCGCCATACTTAAAGAAAGATGATGAATTAGATAAGATAGTAATTGAAAATGAGCCAGAAATAGCACTATTTGGCGGAGAAGACGGGCTAAAATATTATAGAGAAATTCTTATTAATGCACATAAAGTACTAAAGGATAAAAACATGATGGCTTTTGAAATAAATTTTGATCAAAAAGAAGAAGTTATAAAAATTGTAAAAGCTTATTTTCCAAAAGCAAAGATAGAATGCTTTAAAGATGATAACAATTTTGATAGATACATTTATATTTTTAATAATTGTGAATAAAAAATAAAAAAATCACTCAATATTTATATAGGGTGATTTTTTATGAAAAAATATTTATTTGTATTAATAGCATTTTTGATAGTAATTGTAGTTTATAATGTTTCAGAAGAAAGCAAATATGTAATTCCGGCAGATGCAATTAGATTAAGAATAATTCCTAATAGTAACAGTTTATATGATCAGTATGTTAAATTGAAAGTAAAAAATAACATTGAACCAGTAATAGAATACATAATGACTGATGCTAATGATTATTTGATAGCAGATTCTAAAATAAAAGAAAATATTAATTTGATTAGCGATAAGGTCGAGGAGACATTAACTTCTAATAATTATGATAAAAAATTTAACATTAATTATGGGTTAAATTATTTTCCAGAAAAGGAATATAAAGGAGTTAAATATGAAGAAGGAATGTATAATTCCTTAGTTATAAAATTAGGAGAAGCTAAAGGAGATAATTGGTGGTGTGTTTTATTTCCTCCAATTTGTTTTGTTGAAGCAAGTGAAAACGAAGAAGTAGAATATAAGTTTTTAATAAAAGATTTATTTGACAAATTGCTAGAAAAGTGATATAATCTTATACATATTTAGGGGTAGGTTGATAGATATGGAGATTAAAAAGAGTTTTAAATTTGAATATACAAATGAAAATGATTACAAAAAGAAAGAAAGATCAGTAAGAAAGTATAATATGCTGGCTTACAAGAAACTAACTTTTGATTATTATCCATCATTAAGAAATGGTGAATTTTTAGGAAAGATTGTATCAGTTTCAAAAAAAAATAATACTAAGACTTATGAATTAAAATTGCCAACGGATTCTTTATTTGTTAGAGTTCATGGCGATATAAAAATTCATTATACTGTTTATTTTGATAGTAATGTTATTTTATTAAATAATATTACACCTGATAAAATATTAGATGAAGGTCATAGAAGTGAACTTAGTACTTATAAAGGTGTTATGGTTTCAAAATCTAATGCTGAAAAAGATATATTTAAAATTAATTTGATAAATATGATGAACCAAAAGTAATTTTTGGTTCATTTTTGGATCGCAATTTTACTAAAATTATTATTGCATAAAAGTTTTGAATATGATATTATATAGTGGCAATGGACCCTTAGCTCAGTTGGTTAGAGCATCCGGCTCATAACCGGGCGGTCGCAGGTTCGAGTCCTGCAGGGTCCACCACTTGCGAGTGTGGCGGAATTGGCAGACGCGCTGGTCTTAGGAACCAGTACCTTGTGTGTGCAGGTTCAACTCCTGTCACTCGCACCAAAATTATAAATAAAATCACTAATTATAGTGATTTTTTATGTTAATTATGTTAAAAATATTATATTTCTATTTTATTAATTGTATGGTATTATATAGTATATTAAAAATTTTATTATATTTTGAAAGAGATAATTTTTATGACAAAAATAAATTTAGAATTTTATACACAAAGTGCGTTAACAGTTGCGCCCTTATTATTGGGGAAACTGTTAGTTAGAAAAATCAATGATAAGATAATAAAATATAGAATTACTGAAACAGAAGTATATTATGGAGAAGAAGATAGTGCTTG
>CAZITT010000014.1:0-2879 GCA_964542235.1 uncultured Muribaculaceae bacterium
AGTAAAGGAATTTTTTCATCTTCAAACATGAGCTTATATTGATATCTTATTTCTCTTGGAGTGATTACATCTCCTGTTGATATATCTAAACTGAGATCTATTTTTAAATTTTCAAAAAATGCTTTTAATTTAAATCTAAATCCCCCATATTGATCTTCCTTTTTTATTTCTTGTATATCTAATATTTTAAAGGTAATTCCATCTTTTAAATCAATATTGCATATTTCCTCTATTATTTTTTTTAATTCTAGTTTATTCATACTTATTCCTTTTACAAGTGTATCCATATCCATGGTTGTTCTTGTATCAATGCCAAATATTGATGATAATAATAATCCGCCTTTTAAAATAAAGTTGTCTTTGTATTTAGATAATGTTATTCTTTTTAACAGTTTTTCAAATATATAATTTTGCATTAAAACTTGTTGCGAAATTCCGCTTTTTATTGATTCATTTCTAATTTTATCTTTTAAAGCCATTGAATTTTTAATCATATGCTTATTCCTATAAATGGATTGATTAAATTACTTATTCCCATTTTATTTGCATAATCAATAATTTTTGAATAATTAACTTTTCCATGAACAAAATAATTACGCATTGTTTTTCCCCATTGCTCTGGATCAAACATTTTTTGATACTTTACTATGTCACAAAGAGTTCTTTCAATATCATAGCATTTAACAGTATTTCCATAAGGGGATTTTATTTCTTCCACTCCAATATTTAAAATTTCTTTTTTTACATAATGTAGGCAAATATTTTGGTTTTTTCGATTATCTACATAGCCTTTGTAAACGGTTACATCAATTTTTTCTGGAGTTTTTTCTGTCATATTGTGAAAATAAAGCGCAGTATTAAATGAAAAAATAGCATTAGGATGTTTAAGTTGATATATATAATATTCATCAATAAGATAAGATTTAATCCCATATATCCCAAATTTTATTCTTTCAATTTTATTATTTTTTACCATTTTTGAAAGATATATTCTAGATATACCACTTGATTCTACTAGTTTAGTAGTAATAATTCCATTATTTTCTTTAAGAATTTTTAATATTTTTTCTTCTGGTTTCATAATTTTCTCCTTTTTACATTTGTACATCAATTATATCATTTGGTTGTACATTTGTAAACATTTTGTTTTTATTATTTTTATTGATTGATAAATCATGGAGAAAGAGAATTTGTATTTGTTTTTTTATTATAAATATTGTATAATTTAAACAAGAGTATGAGGGATAATATGAGAAATATTTATACAGGAATTGATATTGGTTCAGATAATATAAAAATATTAGTTTTAGAAAAGTATAAAAATAAAATTAATGTTCTTGCGGCAACTAGGGTTTTATCCAGTGGAGTTAAAAAAGGGTTAATTGTTGATAGTGAACTTACTGCTAATTCAATAAAAAAAGGAATAAAAGATATAGAAAGCAAATTAGGAACTAAAATTGATAAAGTAGTAGCGATAATACCCTCAAATAATAGAGAAATATTAATTAAAAATGGATCTACTAAGATAAATGAGATAGATTCAACAATCACAGGAAATGATGTTTATTTATGTTTACAGGATGCTATTAAAGATATAAAAACAAAAGATTTTGAAGTAGTGACTACTACGCCAATTGAGTATACTCTTGATGATGAGACAAATATTAAAAATCCAATAGGAAAATCAGGAAGTAACTTATCAGTTAAAGCAGTAGTAACAGTTGTGCCAAAGAAAAATTTATTATCAGTGGTTGGAACTTTAAAATTATTAAATATTGAAGTAGTAGATGTTACTTTCTCTAGCATTGGTGACTATTATGCTGTTAAGAATGATGATTTAGATAAAACAGTAGCAGTAATTGTTAACATTGGTAGCGAAACAATTAATATATCAGTATTTAATAAAGGCATAATTATCAAAAATCAAATATTAGATTTAGGATCTAACAAAATAGATAATGATATTGACTTTGTTTATAAAATATCAAAGAAAGATATTTATAAAATAAAGGAAGAATTTGCAGTTGGTAGCAAAAAATATGCTGATAAAGAAGAAATATTTAGGACAATTAACAAATTTAATGTTAAAATAGAAATTAATCAACACGAATTAGCGGAAGTAATAGAAGCAAGAGTAGTTGATATCCTGAAAATAATAAAAAAACAAATAAATGACTTAACAAATAAAGAAATAGGTTATATAATTATTACAGGTGGTATAACAGACATGGCAGGAATTGGTGCCATTGTTGATGATATATTTGTTAAAAATACATCGTTGTTAAATTTAAATGTTTTAGGAATTAGAAGTAATAGCTATTCTACATGTTATGGAATGATTAATTATTTAATAGAGAAATTAGAAAGTAGAGGCAAAAATTATACAATGTTTAGTGATAATCAAGTAGAGGAAATAATGGCTCCTAGGAGAAAAACAGGAGTATCTAGTGTGCTAAACAAAATTTTTGGTCACTTTTTTGAATAAGGAGATGAGGATATGTTTGATCTATCGATGATGGACCAATTGGCAAAGATAAAAGTTATTGGTGTTGGCGGAGGTGGCGGAAACGCTATTAATCGCATGATTGATGCCGGGGTTAGAGGTGTTGAATTTATTGTTGCCAATACTGATTTACAAGTTCTTAATGCATCAAAAGCAGAAAAGAAAATTCAGTTAGGTGGCAGCTTAACTAATGGTTTAGGGGCAGGTGCTAATCCTGAGGTAGGAAGAGAAGCAGCACTTGAATCAAAGAAAGAAATAGAAGCAGCTTTAAATGGTGCTGATATGGTATTTATAACCTGTGGAATGGGTGGCGGTACTGGAACTGGCGCAGCTCCAATATTTGCTGAAATCGCTCAAAATTTAGGAGCTTTAACAA
>CAZITT010000014.1:2919-15624 GCA_964542235.1 uncultured Muribaculaceae bacterium
GGTTTAGATGAATTAAAAAAGCATGTCGATACTTTAATTGTTATTCCAAATGATAGATTAAGAGAAATAATCGATAAAACAACACCAATGTTAGATGCCTTTAAAGAAGTAGATAACGTTTTATTAAGAGGAGTTCAATCAATTTCTGATTTAATAGCAGTTGTTGGATTGGTAAACTTAGATTTTGCTGATATTAGAACGGTTATGGAAAAATCTGGCAATGCCATTATTGGTATAGGAATTGGAATGGGTGAAGATAGAGCAATCGAAGCTGCTAAACAAGCGGTATCAAGTCCCCTTCTTGAAACTTCAATTTCTGGTGCAACTGATGCAATAATTAATATTACTGGTGGAACGAATTTAACTTTATTTGAAGCAGAACAAGCAGCAGAAGTAGTAAGCAGCTAATACAGATATTAATACTATTTTTGGTTCAGTAATCAATGAAAATCTTACCGATGAAGTAATTGTAACAGTAATTGCAACAGGTTTTGATAAAAAGTCTAAACCATTATATAATAGCAATAACGTAGAAAATATAAAAAATAAATCAAAAGAGGATTCATTAGAAGATTTTGATGACGATGATGATTCTGGAGATCATACTGAAATAGATATTCCAATATTTTTGAAAAATAAAAACTTTTAATAATAACTAGATTAGATCTAGTTATTTTTTTTATCTTCAAAATTTGACAAATATCTTTTTGTTTGCTAAAATAGTTATTCGTCACGTAAAAAAAGAGGTGTTTTAAATTTATGTTTTATAATGAAAAACAAGCAATGGATGCGTGTAAAGAAAACCCACTCCTGATATTTGATTTTATTAATTATGGATATAAGGAATTGGTTAACAAACTATTAAATAGTAATATATCAGATATTAATCTTAAAGATAGAGATAATAATGATATTATTTCTAATATGTTAATAAAAAATTGGTATGATTTAGTATTAAAATATATGAAAAAAAGTAGTTGGATGATAAATAGTCAAAATAATGAAGGCAATACTTTTGCCCATATATTAGTAACAAAAAAATATTTAGATGTTTTGCCTATAATAACAGAATTAAAAAAGAATAAAAACTTTATTCCAAATATTAGAAATAAACACGGCGAAACAATATTAGATAAATCAATTCATGAAAATTACATTATGACAACAGTTAAAATATTAGAAGATGAAAGATTTAACAATATTGATTTAGTATCATTTAAACATTTATATGAAAATTACATTAAGAATAATAGTTATGGTGTTTATGCTAAATTAAATAACTTAGAAATAATAGTAGATAATCTGCTAGATAAAAAACTTCGTGCTAATATGAAAAATTTATTAACATTAATTGTTAATAATTTAGAAATAATAAAAGAAGAAGTGTCAAAGAATAGGCTTAATTTATTAGATAGCTTAGTAAATAGTTATATTGATGGGATAATTAGTTAAAGATAACTTTACAGTTATCTTTTTTTTAAGTATAATTTACTAGTGATTGGAAGTGATATTGATGAATTTACCAAATTTAAAAGATGCTAAAATTAGAACTAATAAAAAAGTTGAAACTATTTTTTTTAATATGAATAAAAGTTGTAAAAATATTGTAAATAATAAACATTATTATATTAAAACATATGGTTGTCAAATGAATGAACACGATAGTGAAAATATCAAAGCATTATTAGAAGAAATGGGTTATAAATCATCAATTGATATGGAAAATGTCGATATTGTTATTTTAAATACCTGTTCAATTAGAGAAAATGCTAATAATAAGGCTTTTGGCTTATTAGGAAGAATTAAAAAGCTAAAAGAAAAAAATAAAAATATGATTGTTGGAATTATGGGATGTATGGCTCAAGAAGAAATTGTGGTTAATAAAGTATTAGAGAAATATAAATGGGTAGATTTTGTATTAGGAACGCATAATATTCATGATTTACCAATAATAATAGAAAAATTATTAGATAAAAAAGAAAACATTATTGAGGTATATAGTAAAGAAGGAGAAATAATTGAAGATATACCAGTAGTAAGAGAGAACAAATATAAAGCTTTTGTAAATATTATGTACGGTTGTGATAAATTTTGTACTTATTGTATTGTTCCTTATACTAGAGGAAAACAAAGAAGCAGAAGAAAAGAAGCCATTATTAAGGAAATATTAGAATTAAAAAAACAAGGTTATAAGGAAGTAACACTTTTAGGCCAAAATGTTAATGCTTATGGTAAAGATTTAGATGGTAATTATGAAATGAGTGACTTATTACAAGATGTCGCGGATACTAAATTAGAGCGAATTAGATTTATGACCAGTCATCCCTGGGATTTTACCGATAAAATGATTGAGGTAATAAAAAATAATAAAAATATTATGCCACACATTCATTTGCCAGTGCAATCAGGTAGTAATAGAATATTAAAATTAATGGGAAGAAGATATACTAAAGAAGAATATATAAAATTAGTTGATAAAATTAGGGGAAATATTCCTAATATATCTATTACAACGGATATTATTGTAGGTTTTCCAGGGGAAACTAAAGAAGATTTTGAAGAAACGCTAAATTTAGTAAAAAAAATAAAATACGATTTAGCCTATACATTTATTTTTTCCAAAAGAGTAGGTACTCCGGCTTATAATTTAGAAGATAAAACATCATTAACCGAAAAAAAAGAGCGATTAAAAACATTAAACGAAATTGTTAATAAAGAAGCTAATCAAAAAAATAAAGAATACAAAAACAAAATAGTAAAAGTATTAGTTGAAGGTATTAGTCTAAAAGATAAAAGTAAGTTAATGGGTTACACTGACACTAATAAGTTGGTAAATATTGTTGGCGATAATTTAATAATAGGAAAAATAGTAAATGTCAAAATTACTAATCATAAAACCTGGTCTTTAGATGGAGAGTATATTAAATAGTAATTGTGTTTGCTAGTATTTTGTGTTATGATTTACTTATAATAAAAAAAGGAGGAAATTATGGAATATACTTTGTACGATTCATATTATAATTCAGTATCTAATTCTGGTTTTACCGGCTATTATACCGGGACTTCTATTGTTTCTATTTTTTCATTAATTGCAACCTGGATGGTATACAAAAAAGCTGGAAAAGAAGGTTGGGCAGCACTCATTCCTATTTATAATATGGTAGTTTTATTTCAAATTGTTGATATCGATCCTAAAAAATTATGGTGGCTTTTATTACCAGTTATAGGAATAATAATTGTTTTAGTGTATTATCTAATTGCTATGTTTAAACTAGCTAAAAAATTTGGTAAACCAGATATCTTTGGTTTAGGACTAATTTTATTAAACCCTGTCTTTATGGGAATACTAGCATTTAGTAAAGATGCTAAATATCAAAAGTAACTATAATGTGTTAAAATGCTTCGGCATTTTTTCTTTTTTGTTAATATTTATAATAATACCTATTAAAATCATATAAGAAAGTAAACTTGATCCACCATAACTAATAAAAGGTAAAGTAATTCCAGTTATAGGAAAAAGCCCAATAGTCATGCCAATATTTTGTATTTGTTGGTATATTAAAGAACATAAAATGCCAATAATGATATATTTACTAAATCTTATATTTGTCTTTTTAGCAATATTAATGATTTCTAAATCAAACATTATAATAGTAGTAATTAGAAATAAAGCTCCAATTAATCCAAAACAGGATGCAAAACTGGCAAATATAAAATCGGTAGCCGGTTCAGGGAAGTAGATTAAAATTTTGTTAAAACCTTTACCTAGTATTCCTGATGAACCAATAGCAATTAAAGAATTTTCTAGCTGCATCCCTTTACCATTTATCCAATCAAATATTCTATCCATTCGGTAAAAGAAATCACTTCCTAAGATATTAATAAAATATTCTTGCTGAAATAAATATAAATATAAGATACCACCAACTGTTAATAATAAAATTGTGATACTAATATAAAACCAATATCTTTTAATTCCAGATATATAAAGCATACCAATTAATATAACCATATATAAAATAACAGCACCGGTATCAGGCTCTAAAAATGTTAATATACTGGGTATTATTGTTATAATTAATAGTTTAATAATTAATTTTAAGTTGTTGATAAAATTGTTATTATATTTTTTATTATGACTATCAATTATTTTAGCATTCATTAAAATTAAACCAATTTTCATAAATTCACTAGGTTGAAATGTACCAATTTTTGGTATTTTAAACCAAGCTCTCGCTCCATTCACTGGTTCGCCAATAAATAAAACTAAGGCTAGTAATATGTTTATAACTATATAAAAAATATAACCATATTCAACTATTAATTGATAGTCAAATTTAGTTAATAACAAAATAATCAAAAAACCTAATAAATAAAAAAATATCTGTTTATATATGATATTTGAATCAGATACATATTTTAATGTTCCATAAATCGAAATAATACTAACAATAAAAAATATAATTAAAATGATAATAATTTTTTTATTTTTTTTCATTTTTATCACCTTATTTTTATTATGTAATTTATAGCAAATATTATGATTATTTTTCATATTATTAATTAAAGAAGGAGAGGAATTATATGAAAAAAGAATTACCTAAGTTATATAAAGGTAAGGTTAATAAAGATATAAATAAAAATTTTTATTATTCCAGAGGAAATGCTGAAGATAGAAAAGAAGTTTCCACTACTATTGAAAATTTATTTTCATCTTATTCTTATATTTTTAATATTAATGTTTTAATAAAAACAAAGGATAACGAATATAAGACCAAAATAGCAGGGAAAATGGGAGATAATATTATAACAGTTGATAATAAAGTTATTCCGGTTAGCGACATACAAGATGTCAAAATTATAAAATAAAAAAGCATCGTTATAGTAATGCTTATGATAGTTACTATAATTGATGCTTTTTTTATATACAATTTACAAAAGTGTCAGGCAAGCATTTAATAGCACCAATACAGTTTAAATTAACAGTAAAAAATGAATCAGTTGCAACATATGGAATATTACAATCGCTATCATGATTTGGCGCAAGTACGCGACATGTACAACAACATCCTTCGGCTGATTCTACTCTAAACACGCTACTTGTGCAAGTTTCTCCATTTAGTGTGTAAGGCATAGTGATTAGATTAGCATTACAGCATGTATATAATGTTACAGGCCTTGTGTTAAAGCATACATTAGAACATGGGCCTAAGAATGGTTTGTCACAAGAAACAAGTGTATCATCAAGTATTTGACTCCTTTTTTGTAAGTTGATAATTGTACATAGAATTTTATTTAAACAGTTACAATCTCTGTTTTCTGTATTTTCATTCATTTAACATCCCCCTTTCTAAATACAACTAATAAAAGTATCAGGTAAGCACTTAAGAATGCATACACAATTTAAGTTAATAGTAAAAAATGAATCAGTTGCAACATATGGTGAAGCAGATCTGGTATCATAATTTGGCGCAAGTATTCGACAAGTTGCACAACATCCATCTAATTTTTCAATTCTAAAGACTGTTGAAGTTCCAGAAATTTTTTCTTCATCACAATTTAATGTGTATGGAAAGCACCAGATAGTATTATTACAGTTGTAAAATGTTAAAGGTCTTGTATTATAAATAGAACTTTTATTACCATCACTTCCTAAAATTGGTCTGTCACAAGTGTTAGGAATACACTCTAACTTTCCACAATTATTTTGTAATATTAATATTGCATTTAGTATATCACTAATACAACAATTACTATTTGACATATATAATCCACCCCTTTATTTGTTCTAATATAAGATATTCTTACCAATGTTATTTGGTGTCGTATTAATACCTATTACATTATAATCTATGACAAAATTCGATTATTTTTTCATTTTATTTTTTTATTTCTTTTTTTTTAATATTATATTATACTTATGGTAGGTGATGTTATGAATTGGGAATATGTTGTAATTTTATTAATTTTAATTATAATTTTATTATCAGTAATTAAAATTAATAAAAAAGATGTTAAATTAGATTTAAATAAACTGGTTGAATATCTAGGAGGTAAAGATAATATCCTAGAAACAGAATATAATCTATCAAGATTTATTGTTACTTTAAAAGATATAGACTTAGCCGATAAAGAAGCAATTCAAAAATTAGGAGCCAAGGGAATAGTTGAGGTTAACAATCAATTAAAAATAGTATTAGGCTCCGAATCTAAACAGTTAAAAAAATATATTAACGACATAAAACGATAAAAAGATCGTTTTTTTATTATTTTTCGACAACATTCGACAAAATAAAATGATATCCTTTCATTAGGGAGGGATAGATATGTATTTTATTAATGAGTTGTTAAAAACAACAATTTTTATATTATTTCCATTATCATTGTTTTTAATATATTTAGCTTACAAAAATAATTTAAACTTAAAGGAACAAAACGTAATATTTTCTATTTGTTTAATATCATCGTTATATTTAGTTTTAAAATTAAATAAAGAATTTAATATTTATTATATGTTATTAATAAATATTCCTCTTTTAATTAGTTTTATTAAAAGAAAGAAAGATTTATCAATTATTTTATTGGTTATTATTATATTTTATTACTATTTTTGTTTAGGATTAAATATTTATTTAGTTACCATTGAATATTTATTTTATTATTATATTTATTATCATGTGATAAAAGAAAAAATGACTTCTGATTATGTCATTAATACTTTTACTTTAATTAAAGGCTTTATTTTATCTATGGAAATATATTTCTTTAACAGTTATGGCTATAGCGATATGAAATTATATCAAATTTTTGTACTGCTAGTTGTTTTCTCCTCTATTTCGTTGGGTATTATTAAATTATTGCAACAAGGAGAGAAAATTATTGATTTAAATAAACTGCTAACTGAATTAGAAAAAGAAAAAGCAATTAGAAGTGCTTTATTTAAAGTTACCCATGAAGTAAAAAATCCTATTTCAGTCTGTAAAGGTTATTTAGACATGATGAATTATGAAAAAATAGAAAATGTTAAAAAATATAATGGTATCATCAAAAAAGAAATAGATAGAACACTTTCGATAATGGATAATTTTTTAGATTATACAAAGATTAAAATTAATACTGAAATTATGGATATCTGTATACTAATAGAAGACGTTGTTAGTTCAATGAATATTATGTTTGACTATAAAAATATTAAAGTAGAATCAGTAATGTCTTCCATTGTTATTTCTGATGGGAGATTATAACAGATTAAAACAAGTGTTAGTAAATATTATTAAAAATAGTATAGAAGCAATCGAAAAAGATGGTTTAATTAACATTAAGTGTATCAGTAGTTTAAAAACGGTTACAATTACAATTATTGATAACGGAGTAGGTATGAGTAAGGATACATTAGAACACATTTCAGATATATTTTATACTACTAAATCTAATGGAACAGGATTGGGAGTTAATTTATCTATGGAAATTGTGAAACTTCATAAAGGGACAATTTTTTATAAATCAGAATTAGGTAAAGGAACAGAAGCAACTATTAAACTGCCAAGAAAAAAACTAAGAGATTCTTAGTTTAATAGTAAACAGGGTATGGTCTTGGTAGAAGATCAGAATGGCACAGGGTAAGGATAAGGTGCAGGGTAAGGACGAGGTCTAAAAACAAGTGGTCCAGTTAATAAACCAGCAGTAAATGGTAAAATAAATCCTCCAGGGAAAAAGAATCTATTATTTGATGGTGATCTTCCATAATTCACATTTTGATAATTTTGATAATACATATTATTATCACAACAAGGCATATTATAACTATGAGAATACATAAAATCACCCCCTTTCTAATCTATTTTATGTATCAAAATAGGGAGATGTGTCTATGGGAGATAAAAAAAAGGAACTAGTTGATATTATTATAAATAAATCATTAAAAATTGAAGAAAAAGATAATGTTTTAATTATGATGGAAAATGCTAATTCGATGGATTTAGTAAAAAGATTAGTAAACGATTTAAATGGGAAAAAAGCTAATACTATAGTTAGAATTAAGGACTCGACCTTAGATGCCATGTTGTTAGAAAAAACATCAGCAAATAGAATTGAATTATTAAAGGATATCAATAATTTTGATGTTAAAAATTTTGATTGTTTTATCAATATAAAATGTAATAAAAATGATTATGAAGATCATAAAGTTGATCGAAAAATAATTAGTGAATTATCTAAAGCATTAGAAAAAGATAACGATATTAAAATAAATAAGAAACGCTGGATTCTTTTAAATTATCCATCAGATGTTGATTCTTTTAAGATGAAGATGAATACTGATGAATTTTATAATTATGCCTTTGATGCAATGACTTATGATTTTGATAAAATAAAAAGTGCAGTTTATAAATTAAAGAAAATAATGGAAGACACAAAGGAAGTAAAAATAGTAACGGAAAGTACTGATGTTACATCTTCAATTTGTGATATACCAGTTGTTCCATGCTTAGGAAAGAAAAATATTCCTGATGGAGAAATATATACTGCCCCAGTAAAAGATTCAGTAAATGGTTATATTACTTATAATGTTCCTAGTCCATATCGAGGCGAAATATTTGAAGAAATATATTTTAAGTTTGAAGATGGTAAAATTATTGAGGCAAAGTGTAATACTGAAAGATTAACTAACATATTAAATGAAATCCTTGATACTGATCAAGGAGCAAGGTATATTGGAGAGTTTGCTATTGGGCTTAATCCGCTTATAAAAGTGCCAATGGGAGATATTTTATACGATGAAAAAATATTAGGAAGTATTCATCTAACACCTGGTCATTGTTATAAAGATAGTGATAATAAAAATAAATCAAATATTCATTGGGATTTGGTTTTAAATATGAATTTAGAATATGGTGGCGGAAGTTTATATTTTGATAATGTTTTAATTGCTGAAAATGGTAAATTTGTCATTAAAGAATTAATTGAATTAAACAAAAAGTAGTATGAATACTACTTTAATAGATGAAAACTGGAGTTCCAACTGATGTGTTATTATATATTTTTTTAGCTGCCCAAAATGGTAAGTTAATACAACCATGTGAACCATTATTTTTATAAATATTTCCCCCAAATTTACTACGCCAATTAGCATCATGTAATCCTTGACCAGCTTTAAACTGCATCCAGTAAGCAACTGGAACATCGTATTCTTTGGTTTTTAATCTAGTATTAGTATCTTTATAGATTATTTTAAAGTTGCCTTGATAGGTATCACTTTTTCCTTTAAAGCCGGTGACAATACTGGTTTCTAGAAATAATTTATTATTTTTATAAAACCATAATTTTTGTTTTTTAATTGAAATAACAATATATTTGCTACCTTTAATTTGGACGTTTATTATTCTATTAATAGTTCGGGTATTTGAAGATGAATCATTTACAGTATAAGTTATCTTATAAACACCAGGAACTTTATTATTTAAATTGCTAGTTACTTTTACTTTATTTGTTATATTACCATCGGTATTATCAATAGCGATATAACCTTCTTCTTCATATGATTGATAAAGTTTTAAATTAACAATACTTTCTCCTTTTAAAGTGATAATAGGTTTTGTTTTATCTCTTACAATAACAAATCTTCTTATTACTTGATTACTAAAATTTAAAGGAGAATATTTAAGGATATATATTCCTTTTTTATTAGTATCAACTTTTCCTTCAATAGTGGGTTTGTTAAAGTAATTTATTCCCAGATAATTAATATTTTCTTCATGATAATTATCATGCATATTAATGATAGTAATACTTTTTCCTTTAATAGTAATGTTACTATTTATATAATTTTTACCACCATTCATTAAATTAATAGATATAAGGAAAGCAAGAATGAAGGCAAATAATATTGTTAATCTAATCTTTTTCATATAACTCCCCCGAATATTTGTTATTTTTTCCACAATCTATACATATTAATGCTAGGAGTATTATTAAATCTAAGTTTTAATAAGCTTGTTCCTATGCCATTTGATATATAGATATCGCTATTATTTATTTTGTAGTATGGACCGTATAATTTTTTACATCCTTTTGGTAAATATAATGGTCTAATAAATGGTATTTTTACTTGTCCGTTATGCGAGTGTCCTGATAAAATTAGATCAAAATTATAGTCATTAATAAACTCATATATATAATCAGGTTCATGAATTAAAATTATTTTATATTTATAATTATTTAAGTCATCAATATACTTTTGAAGTGAAGGAGTTTGTAAAAGAGCATCTTCCAAACCATAAACCAAAATAGGATCATTATCTTTATTATAAATTAATTCATAATTGTTATCTAATAAGATAAAATTAGAATCTTTAATAATATCTTCATAATATTTATTAGCTAAATCATGATTACCATAAACAGCATAATTACCTAAATTAGATTTAATCATACTTAAGTATTCTTTTAATATTGCAACATCTTCATTTTTCATTTTATATTTGTTATCGACTAAATCACCTGTAAAGAATATTAAATCAGGTTTTAATTCATTAATTTTATCAACAATCTTTTTTAATTCTTTTTCTTTAATTACTGACCCATAATGTAGATCACTAAAATGAACAATTTTTAACCCATTATAGTTTTGAGATATATCTTTTTTAGTTGTAACTAAATATTCTTTTACTTCCAATTTGTAAGGCTCAACATATCTTGCATAAACAATGGTTAAAATGATAGTAAGAACTACCAGATAAATAAATAGTTTTAATCTTCTTTTTAGCTTTAGTTTATTTTCTTTTCGTCTTTCTTTTTTTTCTTCTTTTTTTCTTTGTTTACTTATTTCTTCTCTTGTATTCATAAAATCACCTATATAAATTTATTATTATGGATATTGTTATTAATATGCCATTATGAAAAGCATGATAGATAATGGGAGTATATATATTTTTGGTCTTAACATAAGATAATGCAAACATTAAACCAATAATGCCATATGGAATAGCATAAAGAAATTCATAGTTGTTATATAAATTAAATATTATATGAATTAAACCAAACAGGAATCCACTCAAAACAATATAATTTGTTTCGTTTTTTATAATATCTTTTAAAGTTCCTCTAAATAATAATTCTTCAACGATAGGAGCGAAAATAACAGCGGAATAAATCATATAAAGAGGGTTCTCATCAATTAATTGCTGCACCAGCTGTTCATTAGTAGGACCATTTTTTAAAAATATATTAATAATGATATTAAATATCATCATTAATCCTAAACCAATTAACCAGTAATTTCTACCAATATTTAAATAATTGTTAATATTATTTTTAAAATCTAAATAGTCTTCTTTTAGCCTTTTTCTATAAATAATAATAATAAATATTAAGTATGATAAAGAAGCGAATAAGTTAGTTAGCAATTGTTCTATATTGCTTAATTTATCATTATTTAGATTAAATATTAATATTGGAATAAAAGCAAGAAGTGAATAAAAGGGATAAGAGCTTATCAATAAAAATTGTTTTAAGGCTGTTAGTATTTTTTTCATAAATTAGTCTCCTAAGATTAATTATAACGAAATTATTTAAAAAAATCACTAAAAAACTTGTAAAATATTATATAGTTGTGCTATAATTCTATTCAGGCATCGAAGTGGGAACACCCACTTTTTGTGTTGAATATGGGAGGCACCACATGAATGGGATTGAAGAAAGAGTAATAAATATTACTAAAAAGGAATTAGATAAGATTAATGTGGAAATAGATTCAGTAGCATTTATAAAAAGTAATAATCAAAATGTACTGGATATAACATTAATTAGTGATAAGACATTAGATTTAAATTTAATTGTTACGGCATCTAAAATTATCAAAAAGAAATTAGATGAAGAAGATTTTATTTTAGCAGATTATATTTTAGATTGTCATTCGAAAGTAGGAGGTATGAAATGAAATCAGAAGAGTTTTTACAGGCTGTTCAATTATTAGAAAAGGAAAAACATATCAATCGTGATATTATATTTGATGCGATGGAATTAGCCCTTACCAGTGCTTACAAAAAAATGGATCAAACCAAAAATCCTAAAGTTGTCATCAATCGCGATAATGGCGATATTAAAATGTATGAGGCAAAAACTATTGTTGAAAAGGTAGAAGATGAAAATACTGAAATATCTTTAAAAGATGCAAAAAAAATTAATAAAGAATTTGAGTTAGGTGAAGATGTTATTGGTGATGAAATAATTCCCCAAGACTTTGGAAGGGTTGCAGCATCTACTGCTAAACAAGTTGTAATTCAAAAAATAAGAGAAGCCGAAAGAACAAGCATTGTTAATGAATTTAGTGATAAAGAAGGCGAATTAATAACGGGAATAGTAGCCCTTGAAGATGTTGATAATTATTACATAGACTTAGGCAGAACCAATGGTATTTTACCAAAAGGTGAACTGATTCCTGATGAGAAAATAAAAATGGGATCAACCATTAAAGTTTATGTAACTAAAGTTGATAGTAATACCAAAGGAACAATCATTCTTTTATCTACAATCGTCATCTGGTTTACATCTAACTTCGGATTTGTTGATGGAAGCTTTGGTATGGTAGAGGATTTAAGCGATGGATTACTGGCAAGCATTGGAAGTGCTATCTGTATTATTTTTGCACCACTTGGATGGGGCGATTGGAAATCGACAGTAGCAGCTATTACCGGGCTTGTAGCAAAA
>CAZITT010000015.1:0-14314 GCA_964542235.1 uncultured Muribaculaceae bacterium
ATAAAAAGATATCTAAGAGATAATATTGCAATTAGAGTATCTAGAAGTGTTAAAGATATTGCTTATCAAACTTTAAAATTAAAAGAAAAAATTACTAATCAAAATGGCAAAGAACCAACTATTAGTGAAATTGCCAAAAAATTAAATATTCCAGAAATTGAAATCGTCAATGCTTTGGATTCATTAAGAAGTCCTGTTAGCATATTTGAACCAATTTATAATGATGGTGGTGATACCATTTATTTATTTGATCAAATTGAAGATAAAAAATGTAGCAATGATTTAGATATTAAAATAGCCTTAGAAAAAGCAATGAATAACTTATCAGAAAGAGAGCAATATATTTTAGATCAAAGATTTTTTGTGGGTAGAACTCAAATGGAAATAGCCGAAGAAGTTGGAATATCTCAAGCTCAAATATCCAGGTTAGAAAAGAATGCTTTAACAAGAATTAGAAAACAAATATAACATATTATTTATTAGGTGATATTATGCGTTTATCAGAATTACAACATAAAGATATTGTAAATTTACAAGGTAAAAAAATAGGTAATATTATTGATGTAAAAATCTCCGAAACTGGACAAATTGAGTCACTAGTAGTTGAAGGGTATAAATCATTTTTTAAATTAAAAAATAGAGACGGCTTAGATAATGAGGTACCTTGGGGGAAAATAACTAAAATAGGGCAAGATGTAATATTAGTTGATTTATAAATTGAAATCGACATTTTTTTTATTAGTAAAATATATAATGAAAAATAGGTGATAATCATGAAATATAAATTTTTAATTCCCGTTTTCTTTTCGGTATTAATTGGTTTTATTTTTGGAAAGATATTATTTAATCAATATGAAAATACAAATGCAACTTTTGGTGATGGAGAATTAGTATATTTTATTCAAGCAGGAATTTATTCAGATATTGATTCGATGAAAAAAGATTTTGAAAAAATTGATAATTATTTATATTTAAATGAGAATAATGCTTATCATTTATATGTTGGATTGACAAAAAATGTAAAAATTGCTAGCAAAATAAAGGATTATTATAAAAATAAAGGAAATAATATATATATAAAAGAAAAA
Source organism: uncultured Muribaculaceae bacterium (assembly GCA_964542235.1). Lineage (GTDB taxonomy): Bacteria > Bacillota_I > Bacilli_A > RF39 > UBA660 > DAOPMC01. The sequence goes on from CAZITT010000015.1 coordinate 1,089, forward strand.
TATATCAATAATCCAGAATTTACGACATTGCTTGGAGAATACGATAAGATAATAGATATTTCTTCAAAAGAAAGTGATATTGAAATAATCCAAAGAGTTGTTATTGAAAGTTATAAGGAGTTGTTATTGCAAGAATGAATATAAAAATTAAGGATATTCCAATAAAAGAAAGACCTCGTGAAAGATTAGAAAGATATGGAGTTCAAGTTTTATCTAATGAAGAATTATTAGCAATTATTTTAAAAACAGGAATAAAAAATTATAATGCCAAAGAATTAGCCCTTAATGTTTTAAAAGATGTGGATAGTATTAATGATTTAGCAAATATTAGTGAAGAAAAAGTCATGAAAATTAAAGGAATTGGTAAAGTAAAAGCTCAAGAAATAGTAGCAGCGCTAGAGTTAGGTAGAAGGGTATATCAAATTAAAGAAACCACTAAAAAAGAAAAATATGTATCATCAGAAGATATTTATCAATTAAATAAACATCTTTTTTTTGATAAACAGCAAGAATATTTTTATGTTCTTTATTTAGATTCTAAAAATAATCTAATAAAAAGAAAATTATTATTTATTGGAACAATTAACAAAAGTATTGTTCATCCTAGGGAAATATTTAAATATGCTTATTTATTGTCAGCTGTTAAAATAATATGTATGCACAATCATCCTTCGGGAGATATTATTCCTAGCAATGAAGATATTATATTTACTAATAGTTTAATCGAAATAGGAAAATTGCAAAATATTCCAATAGTTGATCATATTATATTTGGAAATAACAATTATTATAGCTTTTTTGATAACAATAAAATAATTAGGTGATAAAGTGGAAATATATAGAAAAAAGAAAAATAATAAGAAAAAAAAAATAATAAAATTAATATCAATGATAGTATTAGTTGTTTTAATGATGATTAGTTCAATAAAATATGTAAATATTAATTTTTTTCCTTTTAATAGTATCAGAAATATTATAATAAAGGCAGAAAATTTTCTTTTTCCACCATTTAAAAATTCTAAGGTAGAAATAAATAATAACGAATTATTAGAAACAAGAATAGAAAATTTAGAATATGAAATATCCCTATTAAAAGAAAATTTAAAATTGCAAGAGTTATTATCAGATTATGATTTAATAAATGCAACTACTATATACCGTAATCCAAGTTATTGGTTTAACGAAATAGTAATTGATAGAGGTAAAAATGATGGGATTAAAAATAAAATGGCAGTAATAACAAGTAATGGTTTAATTGGCATAATAAATGGTGTTACAAAAAATACTGCTACTGTGAAATTAATTTCATCTTTTGATAATAAAAGCATGATATCAGTAGGGGTTGAAGGGAAAAATAAATATGTTCACGGTTTAATTTCAGGATTTGACTTTGAAAATAATTTAATTATTGTTTCAGGTGTTACAAATTATGATTATGTGTACGATAATTCAAAAGTAATTACAACAGGAATAAACGATAATTTTCCTAGTGGCTTATTAGTTGGTTATGTCTATAAAATAACAAATAGTAAATACGATATTAGCAAAACATTATATATAAAAAGTAATCAAAATTTTGGCGATATAAGGTATGTTTCAGTTATCAAGAGGTGAGATATGATTATATATATTATTATTACTATTTTGTTAGAATCGTTTTTAAAAATGAAATTGCCATACTTTTACAATGATTTACTTCTTATAACGCCGATGTTAATAATAACTAGTCTTATTTTTATATTTTTAATCTTTAAACAAGAGAAATCTTTTATTATTACCATTATTATGGGATTTATCTATGATTTATTGTTTACTAATAAGTTACTTATTAATATATTTTTATTTATTTTAGTTAGAGAATTTATAAAGTATTTTTTTAATAATTTTAGAATTAATCTTAAATCATTAGTAATATGTAATATAATTATTATTATTATTTATGAAGTTTTGTTTTATTTTTTATTAGTTATATCTGGATATGTAATTAATATTAATATGTTACTATATAAAATATATAATTCTTTTTTAATTAATGTAATATACACTATAATTTCTTATTTAATATTATCAAAGTTTTATCCTTTAAAAAGAAAATAGTGTCTTTTTTTGACTATATTAAAATTTAAGATATAATCATATATTTTAATGGTGATATTATGAAAGAATATAAGTCAATTAGTAAATATATAAATAAATACAAAAAAAATGATAAAAAATTAAGTTTTTTTAATAAATTTTTGATATTTGTTATCTTTGTATTAGGAGCATTAATTTATATGAAATATGATAATAACAATAAGCAATTAATATCAAAATTTCTTTATAAAAATAATATTAATTTTGCAAGTATTAATTATCTATATCAGAAATATTTAGGAAATATTTTACCTTTTGAAAAAATTGTTAAAGAACCAGTAACCCAAGTATTTGATGAAAAAATAACTTATAAAACTCTTAATAAATATAAAGATGGTATTATGTTAACAGTAGATGATAAATATTTAGTACCTGCTTTAGAAGGAGGAATCATTGTTTTTATTGGCGAAAAGACTGATTATGGTAAAACAATGATTATTCAACAAGCTGATGGAACAGAAGTTTGGTATGGCAATATAACTAATAATGATTCAAAACTATACGATTATGTGGCAAAAGGTGATTATTTAGGTGAAACCATTGATACTAAATTATATTTACTATTTCAAAAGGATGGTAAAGTAGTTGATTATAAAGAATATATTAAATAAATTTTATATTCATCCGATAAATTATGGCATAATAATATTAGTTATTTTAACGGGGATATTTAAAGAATTTATCATCTTATCTTGTATTATTATATTTCATGAAATTGGTCATATGTTAGGAGCAATTCTATTTAGATGGGAAATAGATAAAATACATTTATATCCTTTTGGCGGATGTATAAAATTTAAAGAAGCAATCAATAAACCTTTATATCAAGAATTAATAATAATGTTAATGGGTCCATCATTTCAAATAATATTTTATTTAGTAATTTTAATATTATTTAATAAAAATTATATTAATATGAAAGATTTCTATTTGTTTAAAAATTATCATTATTCAATATTATTTTTTAATTTATTACCTGCGATACCTCTTGATGGTGGTAGGTTATTAAATATTTTATTTAATTATTTATACCCATATAAAAAAAGTTTAAAAATTATTATTTTTCTGGCTTATATTATATTTTTTAGCATAATTGGATTTGTGTTATTGTATTATAAAAATTTTAATTTGTTAATTTTAGTTATATTTTTAATAACAAAAGTTTTTATAGAAAATAAAAATATTGACTTTTTATATAATAAATTCATGTTGGATCGCTACTTAAAAAAATACAATTTTAAAGCTTATAAGGTAATAAACAATAAAAATAATATGTATAGAGATAAAAAGCATGTAATTAAAGATAATAATAGATATATTAGTGAACTGGAATATTTAAAAAAAAGATTTGCCAAAAAATAAAATTTCTGTATAATAATAAATACAGAAAAAAAGTTTTTTAATGAGTGAATATGCTGTTTTAAATGAAAAACAAGTAGCAATAATGGGAAAAGGTGGATCCATCTTGGTTATGTGCTTTTAAAGGGATGATTAGAAATCCTAATCTTCCAGAAAAGGATAGTATTATTGAATGTATTTTAAGTGCTAAAAACGAAACAGATATGACTAAATTAATAGAAATGATTGATAATAATCGTGAAGGCATTCCATTATTGGTATTATCATTAAAAAAATACCTAGCCGATTCAGAAGTAGCATCAAGCCAATCAGCTGAAGATAAAGAAGCACGTGAAGAAATTGGCTGTATTGATCAATTGCTAGCAGTAAGAACAAGAAAAGAAAAATAGACAATTTTTTTCTTATTAATTTTATAAAATAAAATTGGTGATTTTAATGAAATTAAAAAAGATAATAATAGCAATTATATTTATAACTTTAATTGCTGTTTTTTTTATTCCTGAAAATAAAAAAGAACCTGAGGAAGAAAAAGAAATAACAGAAAAAAGAGCAATTTATATTTCATATTTAGAATATGGTAAATATTTAAAAGAAAAAAGTATTGATGAGCAAAAAAGAAATATTGATTCAATAGTTGGAATGTTATTTTTAAATAATTTTAATATGATTATTCTTCATGTTAGACCTTTTAGTGATGCTATATATAAATCTGGTGTATTTCCTTATTCTTATACTATAAATGGCAAAGAGACAGCTTCTGGAAGTTTAGACATATTAGAATATTTTATTAAAGCATCTCATGAAAAAAACATAGAAGTTCATGCCTGGATTAATCCATATCGAATTAGAAACACTAATAATATTTCATCAATATCAAAAGATAATCCAGCTTATAAATGGATAAAAGAAAAAAGTAATAATGTTGAAGTAAAAAATGGTATTTACTATAATCCTGCTAGCCAGGAAGTATTAGATTTAATTGTTAAAGGAGTAGAGGAAATAGTTAAAAATTATGCTGTTGATGGTATCCATTACGATGATTATTATTATCCTACGGAAACTATTGATTTAAAAAATTATGAAGAATATAAAAATAGTGGCGGAGAATTGTCATTAAAAGAATATCGTTATCAAAATATTTATAAATTATTAGAAAAAACTAATAAAATTATCAAAAAAACCAAATCAAATGTTTTATTTGGCATAAGTCCCGCTGGTAATATTGAAAACAATTTAAATAATGAATATTTAAATATTAAATATATTTTAGAAAATACTACTTACTTAGATTATGTGATGCCACAAATTTACTTTGGGTTTAATAATAGTAATAAACCGTTTATTGATACGGTTAAAGAATGGAATAGCTTAATAAAAAATAAAAAAACTAAACTTTATATAGCTTTATCACCATATAAAATAGGAATAGAAGATAAATATGCCGGGAAAGGGAAAGATGAATGGATTGAAAGTGAAAATATATTAGCTAGACAAATATTGTTTAGTAGAACTTTAAGTAATTATGTAGGTTTTTCGCTTTTTAGATATGAATTTGTTTTTAATGAAAAAAAATATCAAAGTAATTCCGAAAAGGAAATAACTAACATGCTAAAAATCTTTAATATTGAATAAGAATGTTTAAAATGATATAATCAACATGATAGGTGATATAAAAATGAATAAAATATTTTGTATTGGACATGCTGTTTATGATACAACATTACCAATTGAAAGTTATCCTTTAGAAAATTCAAAAATTAAAACCAATGCTAAAATAGAATGTGGTGGAGGTTCCGCTTCTAATTGTGCTGTTCTTTTAGCGAAATGGGGAGAAAAATCATATTTTATTGGAACTGTAGGTAATGACATATATGGAAAAAGAATAAAAAAAGATTTTATTAAAAATAATGTCAATGTCAGGTATTTAAGAACTAGTAATAAAATTAATACATCAACAAGTTATATTTTAGCAAGTAAAAATAATGGTAAAAGAACTATTATTACTTATAAAGATATAAATTTAAAAAGTCCTACTAAAAGCATTATTTCAAAAGCAAAAATAATATTACTTGATGGTAATGAATATGAATTAGCCAGTAAAATTTTAGATAATAATAAAAAAGCTATTACAATTATTGATGGTGGATCTGCTCAACAAGAAACAATTAAATTGGCTAAAAAAGTAAAATATTTAGTATGTTCTAAAGATTTTGCCGAAGGTTATACTAATTTAAAAATAGAGGTAAAAGATATTAATTCAATCATCAAAGCTTATCAAATTTTAGAAAATGATTTTAAAAATATTATTGTCATAACATTAGAAGAACATGGATCATTTTCTAAAATAAATAATGAATATAAATTAATTCCTTCAATTAAGGTTAAAGTAGTTGATTCAACAGGAGCAGGAGATATTTACCATGGAGCATTTACTTATTTCATTAGTAATGGTTATCCTTTAGAAAAAACGATGAGATTATCAAATATTACAGGAGCTTTATCAGTAACAAAATTAGGCAGTAGAAATTCTATTCCAACCATAGAAGAAGTACTCAATTATGATAAATAATTATTATTTATTTAATGATCTCCCTAAGTTAGATTTACATGGGTTATCAAGAGATATTGCTAAAGCAGAATTGATAAATTTTATAGATGATAATTTAAAATTAAAAAATGAATTAATTGAAATAATTCACGGAATAGGTAATGGCGATTTAAAAGATGAAGTTCATAACTATTTAAAAAATTGTAATGATATCCTAGAATATAAGTTAAAAAATGATAATTCTGGAGTTACAATTGCATTATTAGATTTAAAAAATAATTAATATAAGAAAAAACATTTATGCTTCCAATGTTTTCTTTTTTGTTATATAATTAAATATAGGTGATTACATGAAAAATCGCAGTGAATCAAGAGATATTATTATTAAAATTTTATATCAAAAGTACATTTATGATAATGGAAAATTAGATTATAATTTAAGCGAATTAAAAAAAGAATTTTTTGAAGGAAATAATGAATTTATTGATGAAACATTAAATGGTATCATTACTAATCAAAAAGAAATTGAAAAAATTGCAAATAAATATCTAAAAGATTGGAGTATTGATCGCTTAAGTATAGTTGATAAAGCTATTTTATCTCTTGGTATTTATGAACTTTTATATATAGACACGCCCCAAATAGTTGCTATCAATGAAGCAATAGAATTAGCTAAAAAATATTCAGATGATAAAGTAATTAAAATGATAAATGCTACTTTAGATAAAATTTATCATAATGAGGATAAAAATGAATAATAAATATTTAACTGTCACTGAAATAAACAAATATATTAAATTAAAATTTGATACTGATCCAGAACTTGCTATTATCTATTTAAAGGGCGAAATATCTAATTTTAAATATCATCCAACTGGACATTTATATTTCTCAGTTAAAGATGAAAATTCCAAAATCTTAGCAGTAATGTTTGCTGGTAACGCTAGAAAATTAAAATTTAAACCAACTGATGGCGATAAAGTTTTAATTGTTGGTAGAGTAGGGGTTTATGAAGCGAGTGGTAATTATCAAGTTTATGTAGAAGAAATGATACAGGATGGTATTGGCAATTTATATTTAGAATTTGAAAAATTAAAAAATAAATTAGGAGAGCTTGGTTATTTTGATGAATATCATAAAAAATCAATTCCTAAATTTCCTAAAAAAATTGGAGTTATCACTGCTTCTACAGGAGCAGCGGTAAGAGATATATTAACTACAATTGATCGCAGATATCGTTTAGCAGAGGTAATTATTTTTTCATCTTTAGTTCAAGGAATTGGAGCTAAAGAGGATATTGTTAGAAATATTGAGCTAGCTAATACTTATGATTTAGATGTTATAATTTTAGGCCGTGGTGGAGGCTCAATTGAGGATTTGTGGGCTTTTAATGAGGAAATAGTAGCTAAAGCAATTTATAACTCTAAAATACCTATTATTAGTGCTGTAGGCCATGAAATTGACTTTACAATAAGTGATTTCGTAGCCGATATTAGAGCAGCTACTCCAACAGCAGCAGCAGAATTAGCAGTTCCAAATACTATTGATTTATTAAATACAATAGATAATTATAAAATTAGAATATCAAAAATGATTATAAACAAAATTAAAAATAATAAAGAAATTTTAAATAAATTAATAAATTCATATGCCTTAAAAAATCCAATGAATATTTATGAAATAAAAATCCAAAAATTAGATAATATTATTAATCGATTAAATAATATTATTGATAAAAAAATTGAATTTAATAAAAATAGATATTTAAATATTTTAAATAAACTTGAAACTTTAAATCCTGTCTTGACATTAAAAAGAGGTTATGCAATTGCATCAATTAATAATGTTCCTATTAACGATATTAAAAAAATAAAAATAAATGACAATCTAAAAGTAGAATTACATAATGGATATATAAATACTAAAGTATTAGAAGTGGAGAAGTTAAAATGAAAGAAAAAAAGAATAAATCTTTTGAAGAAAAAATGAACCAACTAGAAGAATTAGTTTTAAAAATTGAAAGTGGCGAAATACCATTAGAAGAAGTAATTGCTAAATTTAATGAAGCAATGATAATTGCTAACGATTGTGATAAAACATTAAAAGAAGCGACTGAAACAGTTAAAAAAATATTAAATAAGAATAATGAATTAGAAAACTTTAATCAAAAAGATTAAGTTTTTTTGTTTTATAAAAACAAATGTTTGTGTTATAATAAAATTGGTGATAGATATGGAAAAAATTATTTTTCATATTGATGTAAATAATGCATTTTTATCATGGACAGCTATTGATTTATTAAATAAAGGCTATAATTATGATATCAGAGATATTTATGCTGTAATTGGCGGAGATGAAGAATTAAGAAAAGGTATAGTATTATCTAAATCAGTAAAAGCTAAAAATATAGGAATATTAACAGCAGAAACTCTTTATAGTGCTAGAAAAAAATGTCCTAATTTAAAAGTTTATAAACCAGATCATAATTTATATCAAAAAATGTCGAATAAATTATTTAATTTATTATTAAATTATACTGATGATATTCAAGTATCATCAATTGATGAATGTTATTTAGATTATGGTAAAATTAAAAATATTTATAAAGATGAAGTAAAGTTTGCTTATTTTTTAAAAGATAAAATTAAGAATGATTTAGGTTTTACCGTAAATATTGGTATTGCAAACAATAAATTGTGTGCTAAAATGGCAAGTGATTTTTCAAAACCTAATAAAATTCACACATTGTATGACTATGAAATAAAAGAAAAAATGTATCCTTTAGATGTTAAGAGTTTATTTGGAATAGGTAAAATGACAGCTTTAAAATTAAAAAATTTAAAAATAAATACAATTGGGGATTTGGCAAATAGTGATCCATATTTTTTAAAAAAATATTTTAAAAATCAAGCGCTTGACATGATAAAGTTAGCTCAAGGAAAAGATAATAGTGAAGTAGATAATAGTAAAATACCTCCTAAAGGAATAAGTAATGAAATAACTTTATTAAAAGATACTGATAATAAAGAAGAATTAAAAAAATATTTACATGAATTATCCAAAAAATTAGCCGAAAGAATAAAAAAGGAAAACAAATATGCTACAACTATTGCTGTTATTTTAAAAGATAATAAATTTAGAAGATTTAGCCATCAAAAAAAATTAAAAAATCCAACAAATATTAGTATTGAAATATCAAGTGTTGCCTGTACAATACTAGATGAAATAAACATTTTAAATAAAATTAGATTAATTGGTATAAGACTAGATAATTTAGTAAAAGATACCAATTATCAAATATCGATGTTTGAAGAACCAATAGATAGAAAAAAAGAAGAAAAATTAGAGCAAACAATAACTATTCTTAAAAACAAATATGGACCTAACATTTTTAAATAACTTAAAAATTATAATTGGTAATTTTTTTACAATATAAATAATTAAATTTTTATAATACTAATAATATAGTTTGTTTAAAGGAGATGATGCTAAGTGCATTTTCGTAATTTTAAGAACAAACTATTAATTTTTCTCATTCTCTTCAGTACTATTTTTTCACCTTTATGTGTATATGCTTATTCAAATAAGCTTTATGTAGGAGGTGAAAATATCGGTATTTCTGTTAAATCAGATGGAATCCTAGTAGTAGGCTTTTATAATGTAAATGATGCCTCGCCAGGAAAAGAAGCTGGCCTTAGAGTAGGTGATAGGATAGTTATGATAGATGATAGTGCTATTAATGGAGTAGATGAATTATCAAAAGTTGTATCAGATTCTAAGGCAGAACTAATTATTATCTATAAACGTGATGACAAAAAATATAAAACAATTTTAAAAATGATTAAAGATGATAACAATGTATACAAGACAGGATTATATGTAAAAGATAGTATCATTGGAATAGGAACTTTAACATTTATTGATCCAGCAACAAAAAAATTTGGAGCATTAGGACATGAAATAATAGAAAAAGCAACTGGCCAAAAATTTGAGATAAAAGATGGAAACATTTTTAAATCAAACGTAACAAGCATATTAAAAAGTACTAGAAATAATCCCGGTGAAAAAAATGCAACATTCTATTCTAAAATAGTCTATGGTACTATTGACAAAAACACATTAACAGGGATATACGGTATTTACAATGGACAATTAAAAAATAGAGAGCTATTACCAGTAGCATCTAATAAAGAAATTAATATAGGTGAAGCAACAATAAGAACTGTTTTAAGCGGTTCTAAAATAGAACAATTCACTATTAATATTATCAAAGTCAATCAAGCAAATGATACAAAAAACATATTATTTGAAATAACAGATAATTCATTGCTCGAAAAAACAAATGGGATAGTTCAAGGCATGAGTGGTTCGCCAATAATTCAAAATAACAAAATTATAGGAGCAGTAACTCATGTAGTAGTTGATAATCCAATTAAAGGATATGGTATTTTTATAAGTAGTATGTTAGAAGAGATGGAAAAAGAATAAAGGGTATAATTACCCTTTTATTGTAAAAAAATAAAAAAAATTATATAATAATTTTGGTGGTAAAATGAAGAAGTACAAAATAGGTTTTGTAATACTACATTATTTAGCAATTGAAGATACCAAATTATGTGTAAAATCAATTATTGATAGAATAGATACAGACAATTATGAAATTGTTATTGTTGATAATCACTCTTATAATAATACTGGTCAAAAATTAAAAAATTTATATAAAAATAATAAAAAGGTTAAAGTTATTTTAAATAAAGAAAATTTAGGCTTTGCAAAAGGTAATAATATTGGATTTAACTATGCAAAATATACGTTAAAATGTGATTTTATCTGTATGTTAAATAATGATGCTTATTTAATTCAAGATAATTTTTTTGAAATTATTAAAAAAGAATATAAAAAAAGCAAATTTGGAGTTATGGGACCAGAGATCCATTTATTAAATAATAAAATAGAAGTAGTTAATAATAAAATGTATTCTAAGAATGAAATAGAAAATGAAATTAAGAAAATGAAAATTAGAATAATAAAAAATTATTTATTTATTGAATCAATAGAAATTTTTCTAAAGAAAATAATAAAAGAAATAATTCGTTATAATAGTAAATATCGAAATAGAGTAGCCCCTCGTACTGAAGATGCAGTTCTTCATGGATGTTGTTTAATATTTTCACCTTTATATATTAAATTTTTTGATGGATTAGATGAAAAAACATTTTTATATTGTGAAGAAGAATTTTTATATTTAAAATTAAAAAATAGTAACATGCCATCTATATATAATCCAGAATTAAAAATATTTCATAGTGAAGATAAAGCAACTTTATACGAAACAAAGAAAAATTATAAAAAAAGAAGATTTTCGTATAAATGGGGATTAATAGCATTAAAAAAATTAAATGATGAAATCAAAGAATAAAAAAAGAACAAAATTTTGTTCTTTATTTTGGATTATTATTTAAATAGCCATTAAATACATATTTGCTTTCATTAATTACAATAAAAGCATCAGCATCTAAATTTTTAATTAATGACTGTAAATGATAAAGTTTTTTACTATCAATTTCAATAAATAGCATATATTTTTCTTCATCTTCGTTTTTTCCTTTAACATCTAAAATAGAAACAGCATAACCTTCTTCTCTTAATTTATTAGCAATTGGAGCATATTTTTTACCAGTGATAACTTGAACTGTTAAAACCCCTTTAATAAATTTATTGGATAAGAAACTGCCAATATACGTTCCAGCAGCAAAACCTCCAGCATAAGCTATTGCTATCCATACGCTAACCATCTCAACATTTAGTGCTTCTTTAACAATTAAAAACCAAATTAATACCTCTACAAAACCAATTAAACTTGCTAAAAGTCCTTTATCTTTTAAAGTAATAATAGTTCTTACTGTACCTAAAGAAACATCTAATATTCTAACAAAAAATATTTTTAAACATAAAATAAATATTGCCATCTAAAATAAACCACATCCTTATTAATTATTATTATACTTATTTGTTTTAATATGTAATTATTTGTTAATAATGCTAAGAATAATTCCTCCCAAACCGCCGCCAATCATTGCAAGTAATATTAACCAAACAATTAATTTTTGTGTTTTCTTTTTCATAAATACACCTCCAGTAATATAAAAATTATAGCAAATATTATTAAAATAGTAAAGAATTTGTCAGTTTTAATAATACATAATATTGATATCTTATAATATATTTTAATGGTGATAAAAAGTGAGAATGATACTAAAGAAATATACTAAAAAAGATATATTTAATTTTAAAAATCTTTTAATTTTCACTATATCATTATTAATAATTGGCATAATTTGTGGAATTATTTTTTATATTTTTATCAAAGATACGGATAAAAGTACCGCTAAGAAAATTATTGAATCTTATTTTTTAATGGAAGATCCTTCCATTTCTTTTATCGCAAATTTAAAGATATCTCTTGGTAACAATATTTCATCAGTTTTATTAATATGGTTATTAGGAATAAGTATTATTGGAGTTTTATTTATCTTATTTATCTTATTTATTAAAGGGTTTACAACGGGTTTTTCAATTTCAACAATATTCGATCAATATAAATTAATGGGGATTATAGGTAATTTTTTTTATCTTATTCCTAATCGAATAATTTCATTATTTCTATTTGTATATCTTGGCTATTATTCTTTATATTTTGGAATAAATTTATTTTTATTTTTATTTTTAAAAAAAGAAAAAGATATGCAATTATTATTCAAAAATTATTTTAAAAAATTAATAATTAGTTTAATCATGGCAATTATTATAAGTCTACTTGAGGTATTTATCTCACCATTAATTTTTAAAATTTTTACAATTTTATCTAAATAGTATATAATAACCTTGGTGATTTTATGAAAAAAGTTATTGTAGGAATGTCGGGAGGAGTAGATTCAGCAGTATGTGCTCTTTTATTAAAAAATAAAGGCTATGAAGTTGAAGGCTTATTTATGCGTAATTGGGATAGTATAATTAATAATGATATAAAAGGTAATAGCAATTTAAATAATATTATTTGTCCTCAAGAACAAGATTACAATGATGCAAAAAAAGTTTGTGATACTTTAGGCATTCCACTACATCGAATAGATTTTATTAAAGAGTATTGGGATTATGTTTTTAAATATTTTCTTGATGAATT
>CAZITT010000016.1:0-13737 GCA_964542235.1 uncultured Muribaculaceae bacterium
TGCCAACATAACCTAAAACATGCGCAAGAGCTGTTCCATTAGGATACGATCTTTTAGCCTCTTTTACTAAATATACACCAGGTAGATTATAACTATTTATCTTATCTGCTATATCATAATTAATATTTCGTCCCTCAGGATGAACTCTTTCAATTGATGATATTTTTGTCGTATGCTCATATATTTCATCATAAGAAACATTTAATATTCCTGATATTATTCTAGCAGTTTTCTCTTTTTCAGTTACTTGATTAGGAATAATAATAAGCGAAGTTGTTGTAATGTTAGTTGCCAGCACTTTACCATTTCGATCATAGATATTACCTCTTTCAGCGCTAATAGGCAATTCCCTACTCCATAAATCATCGGCTAGCAAATTTAATTTATTATAAGAAATTGTTTCAATAAAAATAATTCTTAATACTATAAATATTAAAAGAATACTAATAATTACTAACATCAATTTAATCCTTTTATCTATATTTTTATGAAACATATTATCACCTATTATAAAATATTAAAAATAATAAAAAAAAAGAACTTCCACTATACATTATATATAGTAAAGTCTAAAATTAATCAATAACTGTTAAGTAGAATACAATTCCTTTAATTTTAAGATTAAGATTGAATTATTATTAATTAATGTATCTTTTTTAATATTTTGTTCATAAACATACCCATAACCTTCTGTTTGATATTTAATATTTAAAAGATTTGTTAAAACTTTAATATCACTTAATGAATAACCTTTAAGATTAGGCATTCTATAATTATTTCCGTTAGTTATTAAAAATACTTTCTCATTATTATTTATAATACTATTTTTATCAGGATATTGATTAATAATTTTATTGCCATCTCCTATTAAAACATAGTTAATACTATTACTATTTAATTTAGCTAACACATCGCTAGTATATTTGTTAATATATGATTCAATTTTAAAATTCTTGACTTTCGTTTTTTCATGTTCTTTATTAAAAATGTTATAATAAGTTGCTGTATTTTGAATTACTGATTTTACCGCATTAGATAAAGCTTTAGCACTTGATCTTTTAGCTGCTGCATAAATAATAATTTGCGGATTATCTTTAGGATACATTAATGAGACTGATCTGATAACGTTATAATCATCAGTATAATATTTACCACTTTTTGTGTTATATAACTGCGAAGTCCCTGTTTTACCAATAATTTCATAACCTTTTATTTTATAAGGTGAACCTGTATTATAAGATCCTGATCCACCATTAATAACCATATACATTAAATTTTTTATTTTATCAACTGTTTCTTTGCTAGCAACTGTATCAAGTTCTGTTCTTTCATTTTCAAGAATTACTTCACCAGTTGAGCTATTTACAATTCTTTCAATAATATATGGCTGTAATAATACTCCATCATTAGCAATAGCAGTTAGAGCTTTAATATGTTGCATTGGCGTAGTAGTAATTCCTTGACCAAAACCCGCATTATATATTTCTGTTTTATATTTAAAACTAATTTTTCCTTTAGCTTCATTAGCAAGAGAAATACCAGTCTTAGAACCAAATCCCATTTTGGTAAGATATCCTTTTAAATCATTAGCATTTATAAACTTATTTAAAACATTAATAATACCAACATTACTTGATGCTACAAAACCTTGATCAAAAGTAATAGTTCCAAATCCTTTTTTATTCCAATCGCTAATTGTTGTTTCTTCATCAACTTTATAACTGCCTGATTTAAATTTTAAAGATCCATTATATGTTCCTTTTTCCATTGCCGCCATATAAGTATATATTTTCATTGTTGAACCTGGCTCATAAGGAAGAGATATATTTAAATCATTATAATTTGTAATATCTAATATATTGGGATTAAAAGAAGGCTTTGAAGAAGAAGCTAATATCTTACCAGTTTTAGCATCAGCAACAATCATTGTCATCCATTCAGGTTTATATTTTGAATAATTATCTTTAAGAGCATTCTCTACAAATACTTGAACATTACTATCAATGGTTAAATAAATATCATCGCCCATTTCTGATTTTTTAATTACTTCCTTAGTATCGGGTATTTTGTAGCCATTGCGATCCTTTTGATAAATTGTATAGCCATCAGTTCCACTTAATTTTTCATTATATAACTGCTCAATTCCTAATTCTCCTACTATTAATCCATCATCATTTTTTTTTGCATAACCAAGTACATATGATAAAAAATCACCGTTAGGATAATATCTTTGAACTGATTCAATAAAATCAATTCCCGGTAGATTCAATTCTTTTATCTTATCTTTTGTTAACTCTGTTAGCCCTTTTGCTTTAGGACCAAATTCTACTTGATACTTACTATCTTGATTTAAATAGTTTAAAATTTGCTCTTTTGACATATCTAAAACCGTTGCTAATTTTTCTGCAGTATATTCCTTATCAACTACATGCTTGGGAACCGATGAATTAAGGCTTCTTGCCTCATCTAAATAAGCAATTAAAGTATAAGATGATACATTTTCAGCTAAAACTTCTTTATTTACATCATAAATTGTTCCTCGTCCAGCATAAATTGTTTTTTTAGCGGTACTTCTACTAGAGGCAAAATCTTTAATATCTATTCCATCTATCTTATTAGAAATAGCTAAATAAACAGTTCTGGCAATTATTACTCCAAAACAAAAAAAAGCAAAAATAATCATCAATTTACTAAGCTTAATGCTATTCCTTACTTTTTTATTCATTATATCACTACCTATTCGATTGTCTTTATACTACTATTATTGTAACTTAACCCCATTTTTTTAGCAATAGCTTCTATATTTTCTAGTGATGCTAATTCGTTTATTTTCATTTGAACACTTTCATTTTGTTTAGTTTGAATTGTTATTTCTTTTTTTACTTTTTCTGTTTCATAATTTACTTTAGATAAAGTAGATTTAGAAAACAAGCACACTATAGGAAAAGATAAAACTAATACTACTGTAAAAGTATATAGTAATCTTTCAAATTTTGCTAATTTAATTTTACCTTGCTTTTTTGCCATTTTATCTTTTCCCTTCCAACCCTATTTTATTCTTTCTATAACCCTTAATTGTGCTGATTTACTTCGTTTGTTGTTTGCTAGCTCAGCATAACTAGGTTTAATAGCTTTTTTAGTTACCAATTCATAATTAGGTAATAAATCTTTATTCATATTAGGCATACCCTTTATTAAAGGATCGACTATTGTAACTTCATTAAATATTTTTTTACATATTCTATCTTCTAATGAGTGGAATGTTATAACACATAATCTACCATTTATTTTTAATATATCTAAAGCATCGTATAATGCTTTTTCTAATACTTTTAATTCATTATTAACTTCAATTCTAATTGCTTGAAATACTTTTTTAGCAGGATGAGAATTTCTTTTTTCACGATATGGTATTTGTTTATCTATGATATCTACTAATTCTAATGTTGTATTAATTTTTTTATTTCTTCTTAAATCTACTATCGCATTAGCAATCTTTCTAGCATGTTTTTCTTCACCATATATTCTAAAAATTCTAGTTAAATCTTCAACGCTATATTCATTAACTACATTGTAAGCACTTAACTTGCTATCCTTATTCATCCTCATGTCAAGAAAAGCGTCTTTCATATAACTAAACCCTCTTGATGCTTCATCCAATTGAGGGCTAGATACTCCTAAATCAAATAAAATTCCATCTACTTCTTTAATTCCATATTTTAATAATTCTTCTTTAATATTTACAAAATTACTATTTATTAAAGTATATCTATCACTTATAATTTTTAACTTTTTATCACTTTCATTAATAGCATCAATATCCTGATCAATTGCATAAAGGTGTCCAGTTGTTAACTTTTTTAATATTTCACTGCTATGACCACCATAACCTAAAGTGCAATCAATATATATACCAGAAGAAATAATATCTAATGCTTGAATTGCCTCATTTAATAATACACTAACATGTTTATTCATAAATCTTCCTAAATATCAAAATTGGTATCAAATAAATTTTCAGCAATGTCAGATAATGAATTGTTGTTATCATTCATAAATTTGTTCCATATTTCTTGAGACCATATTTCTAAACGATCATTAACGCCAATTACTACACATTCTTTACTTAAGTTAGCATATTCTACCAACGAATTGGGAATGACTACTCTTCCCTGCTTATCAAATTCACCAATAGTTGCACCTGATAAAAAAAATCGGACAAAACTTCTAGCATCTTTTTTAGTAAACGGTAATGCTTTTAATTTGGAAACTATGCCATTCCATTCAGCTTCTGAATAAATAAATAAACATCCTTCTAATCCTCTCGTGATTATTACTTTATTGCCTAAATCCTCACGGAATTTTGAAGGTATAATCATTCTTTTTTTATCATCAATATTATGATGATATTCCCCCATCAGCATGTTTATCCACCACTTTCTTCCACTTTAATCCACCGTATACCACTATAATACATTTTTTAAATACATTTGTAAAGTACTTTTTAATAAATTTTACAAAAACAAAAAAAATATTGAATGTTAATTCAATATTTTTATTTGTTATTTAGTTATAGTTTAAACGCTTAATTCAAAATTCCAGATAATATCTTTAACTGAATCTAGAAGTATATCAAAATGAACATGTTGCGCTATATAAGTTATTACAAAGATTTTATCATTTTTCTTGCCAATTTCTATTAATACTTGATAATTAGTTGTTTCATACAAATATTTATAAGAATCATATTTTTTATTACTAGCATAACCTTTTTCTTTATTTACTAATTTATAATTAGGATTATCTTTTTCTATTTTTTCCAAAATATCTTCAATTAAAACACTTAAGTCAGTTCTGCGATATTTACTTTGTAAATATGTTATTTCAATATTAAAAGTGCTACCTGATCTATGAACTAATGATAAACTATTATTATTTTTTTTATTTAATAGCCAGTTGTTATCATAAGTTACTTTAAAAGCTGTTGTATCATAAACATTTATTTTATTTTTGTTAACTACAATAATAGATATCAATACTATCGATGTAATTATTAAAGCAGCGATTAAAATAATATATATTTTTATTGGATTTCTTTTTTTCACGATAATCACCTACTTTTCAACTATAACAATGATTAGATAATTAAATTCTGTTAAAATGTATACTTTATATTGCGAACTTTCATACATCTTTTTAGTGTTCGAATTTATCTTTAATTTATATCCTGATGACTCTAACTGTAATCTAAAGTCCAATGCCATATCCATCGTATCAATAGTTCCATAAACATCATTAATATATCTAAAACTAATTGCATTATTATATTGTGCAACTTTAACTGCTTTTAATGATACCGTGTTTTCAACATCACCAATTCCACGGTAATTGTTGTAAAGCTCTTCTGAAATACCTATTTTAACAGTTTCTGTTTCAAATTTACCATAATAATATTGCGATTTTAATATTGTAACACTTAAAGAATTAACATCTTTAAAATTAGTATTGTTTAACTTGTTTTGAACATCAATTAAATAACTGCTTGTTGTATAAATAGAAATTGGAGCATCTATTGAATCGGATTTAGTTACTCCTACAACTTCGCCCAAATAATTAAGAAGCATTCCCCCTTGATAAGCATTAGGAGTTGGCATAACAGCAACAAGGTTATCTTCACTTGCTAAAACTGTGCCCGTTATTATCGACGTTGCTGTACCATTTTTTGTACCTAATGCTATAACTGGATCACTATTTTCTGGTATTTTACTACTAAGAGTTACTGGTTCTCCTACTTCTTTATTTAATTTTAAGACTACAATATCCAAATCACTATTAAATGTTACTATACCTTCTACTAAATACGTATTTTGATTATAATCATCTACTTTCAATAAATCTCCTTTAATAAGAGCATTATTAATAAATCTCCAACTTGTCACTACATAACCTTTACTAAGAAAAAAACCTGATCCAGTAGCAATTATTGTTTTATCACGAATAGAATATATTTTAACAGCACTTATGACATTTTCATTATATATTTTTTCAATATTAGTATAATTAAAATTATCAAGTTTTAAATAAAATCCATCATCATAACTACTTACTTTATATTTATTAACTGACAATTTGTTATCTTTTTCCATTTCGTCTAAATTTTTATAATAATTAGTCATTTCTGAACTACTAACAGAAATATTTTTTTGCAGTTCATAACTATTATTTTTTTTATTATAAATAGAAATTAAAGTATAATCCTCGTTATTTTTTTTAGCATTAACACTGGTAATACCAAAGTTTTTTCTATTATTTATAACATACACATCACTAATTTGATAATTTTTATCTAAACTACTTTGAGCAAGTGCTGATAATTTTTTTTCTTGTTTGATATTATTATCATTTTTTACAGCAATTTTGTAATCTTTATTTATTTTTAAACTCATTTTATCTTCTATACTATTTATATAAGAAGAAATATTGCTTACTTTAAAATCACTAGTTACAGTCTTAATAGAATTAGCAACATACTTATTATTACACTCTGAAAAAGTACTACTTTCAGAGTAGCATATTCCGTTTTCATACTTGCCACCATTCGAATTACAACATAATCTACTTTCAATGGTAGCAAATGTTCCCGGAATAACCTTTGTTGTAAGAACTATTATTATTAAAGACGCTAAAGATATTCCTACAACAACTAACGAAATTTCACTAACTGATCTTTTCATAAAGCATTATCACCTTATTTTAAATATTTTTTTAATTCTTTTATTATTTCAATACTTGCTGGTTTAGCATTGTTATGATTAAGATAATAATCATGAAATGCCTCAGCAATTGTCTCATCATAAATATACTCTCCTTGAGAATTTAAGATAACAGCGTATGATGATATACTTGCTCTAAAATCATCCTCTGAAAAGTAAATTCCTGGATTTTTTGCATTATAATTATTATAAGCTTGCGTAATTATTTTTTTAGTAAGAACTCCTGTTTTATATTTGCTAATAACATCATGATATATCGAATAGTTTATCTTTCTAATAAAAAATTTTTCTAACGGTTTATAATATTTATTAATAGCAATAAATGATAAATAATGGCCAAATTCATGAGCTACTAAAGAATATCTAGTTGTATTTTTTGGAAAATAACCTATATCACTAGCATTTTTTAATGAACTATTTAATACAACACTATCTAAAAAATAACTACTATTTAACAATATTTGATTTTTAATTACCCAAGGATATCCTCTATTTTTACTACTCGTTGCAAAAACTACTCCATAATTAAATGAGGCTAAAGGAGCAGGAGAAGTTTTAAAGTTAGCAAGCGTTAAATTAGTCATATATCCTCTAATATTGGGAAATTCTTTATATATTGTTTTTATAACATTTTCAATTTCCAATGCAAAATCAATATTCAATTCGCATAAATTAACCGCAATAATACCATAATTATTTTGAATTCTATTTTCAATTTCTGCTATTTGATTATTAGTGCATTTATCTTTTTGTAAATCTGAATCGTTAATAATTAAATTTAAAGCATCGTTTTCTGATAATATATTATCATTTACATAAGTGTTATCATAATCAATTGATGTTTTAAATCCACTTATATTACCATCATCAATAATAGTAGTACTATATTGATACGATTCATTGGAAAAATATAAATTGTATGACTGTTCTTCTTTTACAAAGAAAAAAAGGGATACAGCAAAATAACCTAATGCTACAAGAAATATTTTACTAATTAAAGATGTGTATGATTTACTTTGTTTCATAGCCATACCCTTTCATAATTATATTATCCTTATTTTATAATAGCATTTTTTATTATTAATTACAACAAAAAAAGTGATACAATCACTTTTATATTTTTTTATATTAAGGATTTAATCTAGTTGGTCCACGATAAATGAAAGTAGCTTCTCTTATGTTATCTATTTCAAATATTCTCATCATTATTCTAGCCAGCCCTACACCAAATCCACCATGAGGAGGACAGCCGTATCTAAAGAATTCCGTATAAAACGATAATAATTTTGGATCTATTCCTTTTTCTTTAATTTGCTTAATCAATACCTCAGGTCTATGCTCTCTTTGACCACCGCTAGTTATTTCAATTCCTTTAAATAATAAATCGTAACTTTGGGTAACATTATTTTCATCTCTCATGATATAAAATGATCTAGCACTTATTGGATAATTTGTTATAAATACAAAATCGCTATTATATTTTTCTTTAGCATATTGGCACATTAATTCCTCTTCATGTCTTTCAAAGTCATCCTTTACAACACCCTCATAGTTGTATTTTTCTTTCATTATCTTTTTAGCTTCATCAAAAGATATTCTAGGAAAAGCATTTACAACATCGCTTACTTCAACTCCATAAACTCTTTTTATCTCTTCACCATATTTTTCTTTTAATTTAATCATAAAATATTTTACCCATGCTTCTTCTTCATCCATAACATCTTGATAAGAATCAATCCATCCTATTTCAGCATCTAACATAAATATTTCCGATGCATGATATGAAGTATGAGAGTTCTCAGCTCTAAATACTGGACCTATTTCAAATACTCTATCAAAACCAGCAGAAATAGCCATTTGTTTATAAAATTGTGGAGATTGTGATAGACATGCTTTTTGCCCAAAATAATCTAATTTAAACATTTCTGAACCGCTTTCAGCACTTGAAGCACTTATTTTAGGAGTATGTATCTCTGTATAATTATTTAATGTCCAATACTCTCTCATCATTTGTTCAATATAAGCTTCACATCTAAATAATAATTGATTTTCTTCTCTTCTTAAATCCAAAAATCTATAATCAAGCCTAGTTTCTCTTAAAGAGTTATCTTTTTCTTTATAATTAAATGGTAATAACGATTCTGATAAACTTAACATCTCTATCTTAGAAGGAATTAACTCCATTCCATTAAGTTTAACTTTTGAGTTTTCAAACAATTTTCCTTTAGCACTTATAATACTTTCCAATGTTAAAGAAGCTACTATCTTGTTTAATTGCTCATTATCCTCATTTTTTTCAACTGTAATCTGTACTTTTTCAGTAGAATCTCTTAACACTAAAAATTGAACATACTGTAAATCTCTTATACTATCAACGAATCCTTTTATTTCTATCTCTTTATTGTAATAATTATTTAAATTTTTAAAATATATTTTCTCCATACACCTTTCTCCTTTTTAAAAAAAATCTATAAATGTAAGAGCGATTATAACGCGGTACCATCTTACTTTATAGATTTAATCTACCTTTTATTCTTTAACGCAGAATTACGTTTATTTTTTTATTTAGTGTCTTCTTTATACTTCTTTATTAGTTTGCACCAACCACTAACTCTCTTTAAAATTAGTATTAAATACTCCTCTAAATTAATAATATATTAATAATATATACTTAACTTCTAAATTAGTCAAGGTTTATCTTTCATTTTCCGAATACCTGTCATTTTCTACTGCTTCATCAATTAACAATCGATAAACTATATTTAAGTATTCCTTCTTTTCTTTACTTAGGCTGTTATTTGAGTTTATTGTACTTAAATCAGTTTCTAATTCATCATATGTTTTAGCTCTTACTAAACCGCTTCTTTCTACTTTATATTGATATAACAATTGAGGATAGGAATCTAATAACTCCGGCCTTTCATTAATTGCTTGTTCAAATAATACATCAATTGATGCTTGTCTACCATCAATTATTCTTAATTGTTCGCTGTGTTTTTCTAACTCCTCTTTTATTTCTTCTCTCAATGATTCATAATTAAATAAAAAGCCACAGCCTAAACTATTATAATAATTGTAGGCATCAATTAATGCCCTTATTTTTGCTTCTTTTTCATAACTAATTAAATCATAATTGTCACTATAATAATCTTCATAGACCAATTCGATTACTTTTTCCTTAATTTGTCTAATATCATCAATACTTTCAAATTTACTTCGCCATCTTTTAAATTGATGAACATGTCTTGTTTCATGAAAGATTGTTGCAATTGCCCGAAAAGTTGTATTTTTATTTTTATTATATGCTCCATTAATTACTTCATTATCTATGTAAATATTTTTAAGACCTGCTTCCCCACGCACTTTTTCATTTTTTCTACTAGGTATATTTTTAAATATGCATCGTGGATTTTTAACATAAAGACTCATAGCTTCTTCCGCAAACCTTTTTATTGCAAATCTAAAAGTATCCCTAGAAAAATCATATTTTTGTAAAATTGTATTTCTAATAACATAGTTACAATAGCTAAATATCTTACTTTTGTCACATAAATTATATCTTAAAATAAAACTAATTGTCTCATAATCTTGATAACTCATAATATCAAAAGTAGGTAATAGCTTTTCAATTTTTTTCATTCTATCATCGAAATTTTGGACATAATTTGTCATTGCTAGCAACTGATCAACTTGTGGAATACCTTTATCTTTTAGTAAATACAAATGGTCAAAAAAATCATTAGTAAATAAATTAGATATATCGTTTTTCTTGCAAAAAGAAATATATTTTTCTATTTCTTTAAAAACTTTAGAAACAGCTCTTAAATATTTATCATTAATATCCCCACAATAAATGCATTTACCATCTTGAAAGAAATTACCTCCTCCACAAACAAAACAAGTACAAGCATCAATTTTTTCAATTGATGCTTTTATTTTAGTTAAAGATGAATCAAATGAATCTCTTAAATAATTTTGGTAATCTCTTTTAAGCATAATCTTTCAACAATTCTTCCAATCTTTTTAAAATTAACATTTTCTTTTTTTCATCTTTTTCATCAAGATAAGCTTTATAATATAAAAATAATTCCTCATCTTTATCTAAACCATCTTTAATAATTTGTTTAATATCAAATTCTTCTTTCATGATTACTCCTATCTTTAAAATTTAATATCTTGATCATGATTGCAATCACAATGGTCACCACATGTGCAATCTGATGTAAACATTGAATCATCTAGCTCATCTAAATAATTAAATATATATTCCATTTCTATTTTTTCTTCTTGTTTAGTCTCTAAATTCTTAACAGTCAAATAACCTTCTTTTATTTCATCTTCGCCAATAATAATAATTGCTCTAGCATTTAGAATTTCTGCTTGTTTAAAGTTAGCTTTTAGTCCTTTATTTAAATAATCGATATCAACCTTATAACCATTTAATCTTAAATCTTGGGCTAAAGCTAAAGCATAAGTTTTTTCTTTTTCAGTAATATAAGTAATAAAACAATCAATTTTATCATCACTGATAAGATCTATATTTTCACTTTCTAATACCATTAGAACTCTTTCTAAACCCATACCAAATCCTATTCCTGGAATTGATGGACCATCTAAATTTTCTACTAAGTTATTATATCTTCCCCCGCCACACATAATATTAGCTTTACCTAATTCTTTAGATGAAGCTTCCACTTCAAAAACAATATGAGTGTAATAATCAAGTCCTCTTACTAATTTTAGATCAATTTCATATTTAATTTTTAAATGATCTAAATATTTTAATACTTGATTAAAGTAGTTTTTACTTTCTTCATTTAAATAATTAGTGATAATAGGAGCTTTTTTTAAAATATCACTATCCATATCGACTTTACAATCTAAGATGCGAAGAGGATTTTTCTCATATCTATTTTTGCAGTCTTCACATAGCTTATTTAAATGTGGTTTAAAATATTTTAATAAAGCCTGATGATATTTTTCTCTAGACTTGCTATCACCAATTGAATTAATGTGAACTTTAATATTTTTTAAACCTAATATATTAAATAAATTAACTGGAATACTAATAATTTCAGCATCCATTACTGGATCGCTACTTCCAAATGATTCTATCCCAAATTGATAGTGTTCTCTAAATCTTCCTGATTGCGGTCTTTCATAACGATACATTGGCCCAATATAATATAACTTCTGAGGTAGATTGACATACATTTTATTTTCGATAATCGCTCTTACTACTCCCGCTGTTCCTTCTGGTCTTAATGTTATTTTTCTTTCTCCACGATCTAAAAAATCATATGTTTCTTTAGTAACAATATCTGTAGTTCCACCTACTCCTCGGTGAAATAATTCACTCGCTTCAAATAATGGGGTTCTAATAAAAGTATAGTTATAGTTTTCCATCATCTTTTTAATTAAATTTTCCAATTCTTGAAACCTTTTGGCATTTAAACCATATAAATCATAAGTTCCTTTTTGTCTTATTATCATATTTACCTCCATATCTATTACAATTATACAATATTTTTATCTAAAATTATATTTTAATCTGATAATATTTTAAAATATCGCCTATTATTATGTAAATAGGTATTGCAATAATGACACCAAAAAATTTAAACAAACCACCAAAAATTATTATCATAATAATAGTATTAAATGGTGATATTTTATTGGTTTTTTTATATATTTTAGGTTGAATGATATAACAATCTAAAATTGGTGCAAATATTATTACTAATGCTGTTAAAATAAATAGTTTCTTAGAAATCACTGATGCTGTAATTAAAGCGATGATATTAGTTAATAAACTGCCAAAAAAAGGGACAATGGTAGTAATTGATGCTACTATTGCTATTAATAAAAAGTTAGGATGACCTATTAAAGAATAAATAATAGTATATTCAAATATTTCTATTAACATAATAATGCCAATTCCATTAAGATAAAGCGATAAATCACTGTCAATATTTTTTAAACACATATATAATTTTTCATTTTTTTTAGATAAATAGTTTTTTATTTTCTTTCTAATATTTTCATAATTAAATAAAAAATAAACCGTTAAAATGACTATACTAATAATTTCCGTTACTAATCTAACCGACGTTCCTACTAAGTAAGTTATTCCTTTAGTTAAATATTTACTGATTCCTAATATGATCTCATTAACATTATTGTTAATTATGTTTTTTATTGGAATTATTTCAACAATGTTATATTCTATATCTAATTCCGTTAATAAAAATGTTATTTCTTTTCCTAAAATTACTAATTCTTTTACTATTAATGGTGCTGTTATTATAATTATAACAATTATAAATATTATTACTAAAGTAAGAATAATTATTATTGCTAAATTATTATTTATTCTTAATTTCTTTTTGATAAAGCTTATCATTGGATATAAAATATATGATGTAATTAAAGCGATAACAAACGGTCTAATTATATTTGTAAATACTTTTATAACATTACCAAAAAAAAATCTAGTTTGATATAAGAAAAAAATGATAATTAAAAAAAGTGCAACATTAATTAATTTATAATTAATTGCACTTTTCATAGCATCACCTTTCCAATATGATTGTTACTGGCCCATCATTAATTAAATGAACCTCCATTTCGGCTTGAAATATACCAGTTTCTACTTTTATTTCTTTTTTTAACTCATTGTTGAATGCTTCATATAATTTCTTTGCTTCTTCACTTTTCATTGAATCGCTATAACTGGGTCTATTCCCCTTCTTTGTATCAGCATATAAAGTAAATTGCGAAATAGATAAAATACTTCCATTAACTTCTTTTACTGACCTATTCATAACACCATTTTCATCGTCAAATATTCTTAAATTTAGTACCTTATTTACCATATATTTTATGTTTTCTATTGTATCATTATGCGTAAAACCGACTAACAAAAGTAAGCCTTTATTTATTTTGCCAACCTCTTTACCATCAA
>CAZITT010000017.1:0-13012 GCA_964542235.1 uncultured Muribaculaceae bacterium
CATATCTCCACTTTGTTTAACTCCAAATAAGTCGCCATGTCCTCTTAATTTAAAATCAGCTTCACTTATTTCAAAGCCATTATTAGTTTGTTCCATTACTCTTAATCTTTCAACATCATTATTACTAATCAATATGCATTTAGATTCTATTTCACTTCTTCCTACTCTTCCTCTTAATTGATGAAGTGTTGATAAACCAAATCTATTAGCATCAAAAACAACTATCATGCTAGCATTAGGAACATCGACTCCAACTTCAACAATTGTTGTACTAATCAATATATTAATTTTGTTATTTTTAAATTTGTTCATAATTAAATCTTTATCTGTTTGTTTTAATTTACCGTGAACAATGTCAATATTATATTCCTTACCAAAAGCTAGCATCATTTTATCTCTTAATTCTGATACATTGGTAATATCAATATCTTCACTTTCTTCAATTAAAGGTGATATAACATATATTTGATGTCCTTTTTGTAATTCTTCATACATCATTCTAAGGATTTCTTTTATTTCATTAGTATTTTTTACATATGTCTTTATTGGTTTTCGACCACTTGGCAAAGTGTTTATTGTTGAAATATCCATATCGCCATATATTGTTAGAGCATATGTTCTAGGAATTGGTGTTGCACTCATATACATAATATCCGGTCTAATTCCTTTACTCTTTAAATTTGATCTTTGCAAAACTCCAAAACGATGTTGTTCATCAGTAATAATTAATCCTAAATTTTTATAGTTAACCTGTTCTTGAAATAAAGCATGAGTTCCAACAATAATATCAATTTCTCCTGATTCTAATTTTTGATATATTTCTAATTTTTCCTTTTTAGAAGTTGATCCCATTAATAATCTGACATTAATATTAAAATCATTAAATAATTTAACCATTAAATTATAATGCTGAGTAGCTAATATTTCAGTAGGTACCATAAGAGCACTTTGAAAACCTGCTAAACTATTAGCATACATCGAAATTATTGAAACAATAGTCTTCCCACTGCCAACATCTCCTTGTAATAATCTATTCATTGCTCTAGGAGCTTTTAAATCTTCTAATATTTCATTAATTACTTTATTTTGATCACTTGTTAACTTATAAGGAAGACTATCAATAAATCTATTTAAATCTTCACTTTTAAACTTTTTAGCAAATCCACTATTAAGTTGTTTGTTCTTAATTTTTAAATAATGTATCTTAGTCATGAACATAAATAACTCTTCATATTTAAGTCTATTGCTGGCTAATGATAACTTTTCACTATTAGAAGGATTATGAACAATGTTAAGAGCGGTTTTTTTGTTTAAAAAATCGTATTTTTCTATTAAATATTTAGGTATATAGTCAATTATATCATTGCCATATTCCATCATAGCATTATTAATATATTGAATTATAGCCTTACTATTTAAGCCGTTTGTTCCTCGATAAATACTTTCTATTTTAGCCTCATCCCCTAATAACCCCATTCTAATATTAGAAGCTATAATTACATTTTTTAATTTATCATATTTGCCAAATACTGTTACATTAGATCCTACTAATAAACTTTGTTTTAAAAAAGAACGATTAAAAATAGAAACGCCAATTATATTATTATCTGATGTAACTAACCTGAAATTCATCTTATTAAGTTTAGATTTTAATCTTATTAAAATAGGAACACTGTCTATCTTCCCATCAATAATTATTTTATCACCATCATTTAATTCTTTTATATTACTTCTTTTTATTAAATCATATCTATATGGATAATGGGTTACTAAATCCTCTACATTATAGATATCTAATTTGTTTAATAAAGTTGCAGTCTTGGGTCCTATTCCTTTTACGTCCTCAATTTTAATCATAATCATCCTGCCCTTCGTGTCATATTATATCAAAAAAAAATAAAATAATCAAAGATTATTTATGAAACCTTCTTGTTAAAATAATGATTAAAATTACTAATATTACAGTAATAATAAATAAAAATAAATCATAATAATCTATACTCCCTTTAATCATTTAATCACCTTTATTCATTCTATGAAAAAAGACCTAAAAAAGTAAAAGTTTTTGTTGACTTTTAATCTAATTTTTATTATTATAGTAAGCACTAATTCAAATTTTTGAATTAGTTGCTAGTATCACACTAGCCAACCCCTTTTTATTCTTTTTATTGAAGTCGTTCCAGGGGGGCGACTTCTTTTTTTTATTAAAAAAGAGTTATTTAGTTAACTCTTTATATTTTTCATATTTAGTTTTAGCATCTAATTTATTTTGTTTTAATAAACTATCATCTTTAAGATTACAATACCTATTTTCTCTTTTAAAGATATCTTCATATAAATCAAAATTAGCATCGCTATCTAAATAGAATTTATCTTCAACAGGATTATATCTAAATAATGGAAAATAACCTGATTGAACTACTAATTTTTCTTCCTCTAAAGCATTTTGCATACCATTTTTAATGCCATGTTCAATACAAGGAGAATAAGCAATTATAATGGATGGTCCATTATGTTTTTCAGCTTCAATTAAAGTTTTAATTGTATGATTATAATTTGCCCCTAAAGATATTGTTGCTACATAAACATTGGGATAAGTAAGAGCGATATCTGCTAAATCTTTTTTATTTGTTTTTTTACCATCAGCGGCAAATTTGGCAACTGCTCCTATTCTAGTAGATTTGGATGATTGCCCACCAGTATTAGAATAAACTTCTGTATCCAAAACTAAAATGTTAACATTTTCATTTGAAGCTAATACATGATCAATTCCACCAAAACCAATATCATATGCCCAGCCATCTCCTCCTATTATCCAGATTGATTTATCTTTAATATATTTTTTTAAACTTTCTAATTCTTTCAAATTTTTATAATCAAAATTGTTATATACCTCATTAGATATTTCTTTTGAATACTTTTTTAAATACTTATTAATCAATTTTTTATTATTATCGTTAACTTTATCATAATTATCTTTCATTATTTCTTTAATGTAGTTTTTCATTTGTAAGTCGGCGAGTTTAAGACCTAATCCAAATTCTGCATTATCTTCAAATAACGAATTGATCCAAGGTACTGTATAAGGGGTAGAAGGTAACGAAGCACCATATATTGATGAACAACCAGTAGCATTAGAAATAACCATGTTATCGCCAAACAGTTGTGTTAATAATTTAATATAGGTAGTTTCCCCACAACCAGCACAAGCTCCATGAAATTCAAATAAAGGTTTTTTAAATTGACTGCCTTTAATAGTACTAATATCCATTACCTCTTTAATTGAGACTTTATCAAACAAGTATTTTGCCTTCTCAATTTCTTTTTCATTAACCTGCTTCATAACAATAGCCCTTGTTGGACATACTTTAGTACATAAAGAACATCCTGTGCAATCTAAAGCTGATATGCCAATAGTAAAACTTAAATCACTTGTTATCTTAGAATCTTTTAAATCATCTTTTACTACTTTAGGAGCTTTTTCAGCTTCTTTTTTATCTAATAAAAATGGTCTAATTACCGCATGAGGACAAACAAAAGAACATAAATTACACATAATGCATTTATCTTTATCATAAGAAGGACAAAAATCACTAATACCTCTTTTTTCTAACTTAGATGTTCCTGATTCAAATGTTCCATCTTTCATTTCATTAAAATCGCTAACTTTAATCTCTTTTAAATCTAAATGATCCAACTTAGAAAATAATGTACCATCATTTTTTTCTTTATTAAAAGATGCTTCTAATTTATTAATATCTATTTCTCTAATGCAATCTATGGCATCATTTAAAGCTTTAATATTATTATTAACTATTTCCTTGCCTTTTTTCAAAAAATTAACTTTTATTTGCTCTTCTAAATCATCCTTAACTTTATTAAATTCTATTAAATTTAAACATTTTAAAATAACTACTTCCATAATTGCACTAATTTTATTAGGTATATTGTTATCTCTACTTATTTTATTAGCATCTACTACTAATAATTTAATATTTCTATTTTTTATAATCTCAACATCTTCTTTTGATAAAACATCATTGGGATCATGACTAGTATTTAAAATAAATAATCCATTATTTGGTAAGTTAGCTAGAATATTATATTTTTTTAAATATGAAGCTTTTGTACAAACTACTACATCAGGTTTATCTATATAATAACTACTTTTTATTAGTTGATCACTAAATCTTAAATGAGAAATAGTAACTCCTCCTGATTTTTTAGAATCATATTGAAAATAGCCTTGGACATATTTATCAGTATTATTACCTATTATTTTTAAAATATCTTTAGATGCTGTAACCATTCCATCTGATCCATAACCATATATTAATATTTGCTTTTGATTATTATTAAATATTGTATTTGTTCTTTTTAAGCTAGTATGATTAACATCATCAACAATTCCAATTGTAAATCCATTAAAACATTTCTTATTATCTAAAAATTCATACACTACTTCTATATCATTTGGTGTTGTATTTTTGCTAGATAAGCCATATCTTCCGCCAATAATTTTAATGCTAGTATCTTTTAATACCTCTACAACATCTAAATATAAAGCTTCTCCTCTAGCT
Organism: uncultured Muribaculaceae bacterium; assembly: GCA_964542235.1. Lineage (GTDB taxonomy): Bacteria > Bacillota_I > Bacilli_A > RF39 > UBA660 > DAOPMC01. Next base: position 4,581 of record CAZITT010000017.1, read on the forward strand.
CCTAATTCCTTTGCTCTATCTAATACTGCTATTTTTTTAACTGTTTTTGGTAAAACTTCTTTAAAATATTTACTTGAAAATGGTCGATATAAATGGACTTCTATCAATCCTAATTTGTTACCTTTTTTATTTAAATAATCAACTGTCTCTTTAATTGTTTCATTAATTGATCCCATTGCCACTATTATTTTTTTAGCATTTTTATCACCATAGTAATTAAATGGTTTATAGTTAGATCCTGAAATAATATTTATTTTTTCCATATAATTATTTACAATATCAGGTAAATTATCATAATATTTATTTCTTATCTCACTATTTTCAAAAAATATATTATCACCTTGATTAGTACCACGAGTTACTGGATTATCAATATCAAGCGCTCTTTTTCTAAACTCGTTTAAACTTTTTCCATTAATTAATTTTTTAAAATTTTCTTCTTCGATTACATTTATTTTATTTACTTCATGACTTGTTCTAAATCCATCAAAAAAATTAACAAATGGAATTCTTCCTTCCAAAGCTGCTAAATAACTAACTCCTGTTAAATTCATAACATCTTGAACTGATGATGATGCAAGAATTGCAAAACCTGTTGATCTTACTGCATAAATATCACTATGATCTCCCATAATTGATAAGGCATGAGTTGCAATAGTTCTAGCAGCAACATTAATAACACAAGGAAGCATTTCTCCTGCTATCTTATACATGTTTGGAATCATCAACAACAATCCCTGACTAGCTGTATAAGTAGTCGCTAAAGTTCCCATTTGTAATGCTCCATGGACAAGGGCAATGGCTCCTGCTTCACTTTGCATTTCCACAACTTTCACAGTACTATTAAAGATATTTTTCCTTCCAGCTTTAGCATATTCATCTGTTAATTCTGCCATTACTGATGCTGGAGTTATAGGATATATCCCTGCAATTTCTGTAAAATTATAAGCAACATAACTACAGGCTTTATTTCCATCCATTATCATTTTTCTCATATATACCAACTTTCCATATTATTAATTATAGTACAATTAATAAATCAAAACAAGGTTTTAAACTAGCTATCTTTATATAAATAATATTCTAGTTTAAAACCTTTATTTAAATACAATTTAAAAACATATTTATTCTTGCATCGTAATAACCGAACTTTTAGTTCTTTGTTTGTCATTAGATATTGATTCTTTTATTAATGAAGTAGATATATTTTTAGTACGAGGTAAATATATAACTTCGCAATATTGTCTTAAATAGTCCCATTTGCCTTTCCAATCATCACCGGATACATGTATATCAACATGATTATTAATTATGTCATCAACTTTTTGTTCAAAACTATGCTGAGGAATTATTTTATCGACATATTTTACAGATTCAAGTATTTCTTTCCTAATTTTATATGAGAAAAAAGCTTTTTTACCTTTTCCTTCTTCATTAAATTTATCAGTTGAAAGTCCAACAATCAAGTAATCTCCCATATCCTTAGCTCTTTTTAACAATCTTATATGCCCATAATGTAATAAATCAAATGTTCCATATGTAATTACTACTTTCACTTTAATTCTCCTTTTTAAAATGGCCACTTTTAAGCAATTCAACAAATTTCTTTGTTGCTGTGCCATCATTCATTGAACAAAATCTATCATAAAATCTTTGTTGTTTATCTTTATAATTCTTATTAATACTGTCAATATTTAATAATTGCTTATTTAGTTCATCTACATTTTCCACAATAGGCCCAGGCATAGTTTTCTTGTAATCAATATAAAAATTTCGCATCTCTTTATAGTTATCTAAATCATAAGCATATAGTATAGCTGGCCTTTTTAAATTACTATAATCAAAAACAACACTTGAATAATCGGTAATAAGAACATCTGCTATAACAAATAATTCATTTATATCATTATAATTGCTAACATTTATCATATTTTTATAATTAAAAGAGTTTAACTTAACAAAAGGATGAAATTTTACTAACATAATGTATTGATCAGGCACTACAATCTTATCTAAAGCTTTTACGTTGCCAATTCCATTCAAATCATCATCTCTAAAGGTTGGAGCATACAAAATAATTTTTTTGTTTCCTAAATTCAATTGCTGTTTAATTCTTCTTTTCTCTTCTTCTTTAAAATTTATTAAGTAATCTATTCTAGGCATTCCTAATACAACTATTTTACCGTTATACCCCATAGATTTTGCTAAAACATCTGCTTTTTCCTTGCTTCCTGCTACAAACCAATCCCAATCTTTAACATTATCCCGAGGAATTCTTTTTTCAATTGGCGTATTATCTAAATCATAGCCTTGCTTTTTTAAAATGCTTCCACTACGCCAAGTATTTATATATATTTGTCCTTTTCTTTTTGGAAGTCCTCCATAAGCTCCTGTATTTTTAATCCAATATTTTGAAATAGCATTATAATATAACCATCTTACAGTACTTTTATAAACAACATCTTTTTTATAATTATCTTCTAATTGTACATTTTTTTTAACAAATATTTTACAATTATAATTTAATTTTTCTTTTTTTATACAATCATATATAGCCTTGCAATTACACGAAAAATTTTTACCACTATAAGATTCAAACGTTATTAAATTATCTTTAATTTTAAATAAGCAAAAGAAATAATATATAATATTTTTTATCATTTTCTTCATAAATATTTTTATACTCCATATAAATTCATCAATAATTGCATTTAATAAATATATAATTATATATTATCATCAAAAATAATTTTACTCAATAAAATTTTTATCGTGTAATTAAATCTATTTCTTTTTTAATAACAATCTTAGTTGCACAAATTCCTTGAATAAATTTTGATGCCTCACTTGACATTTTTAAAAATTTATCTGGATTATTATATAATTCTTCAATAGCATCAGCTAGTTGTTTATAGTTATTAGTTAAATATCCACAATTTGCATTCAAATATTCTGGTATTGCAGAATTATTAGAAGTTACTGGAACTAATCCACTGCTCATTGCTTCACACATTGATACACCATGAGTATCTTGCCTTGTTGGAATAAGCATTATCCCATTTTCTGAATGGACTTTTCTTATTTGATCATGATTTAAAAATTTGCGAATAAGTTTAACATTTTTGAATTTTTTTAATGGTTCAAGCGTTTCATCAAACAATTTTCCGTTTCCATAAAAAGTAAACGATAATTTATTAAAAAATGGTTTTTTAGATAGCTCAATAACAGTTTTAACTGCCAAATCATTTGCATATTTTTTTGATCCATATGGTCTAATACTAATTATTTTTGTTCTATCACTAGGTTTTTTCAATTTATATGGAAAAACTTCTTCATCGACAACATTAGGAATTATTTCAAAGTTTTTAATTTTACCTATTGATAAAGAATCCTTTTCAGTAATATTTTTAATCCAGTTGGATACAAACACAAATGTTTTATTTATTTTATTGTTTCTTATAAATCTATACATAAAAAACAATTGTCTCTTGTTTTTTAAAATATAACTAAAAAATTTATAAAATTCTTTAACATTAAATTCAAATAACCTTCGATACCAGCCTATTGAATCAACACCATGAATCCATATTATAAGAGGGGTATTAGGGCAAGCTTTAACGATGGTATTAATAATAGTAGCCCATCCAAAATGGATTAAAATTTTATCATATTGTTTGCTATTTAAAAATTTATAAAGTTCTTTTTTATTACCAGCATAAACTTTTATACCATCATACACATAAGAATTAAAATTACTTTTAGTAACATTAAAAACATCAAATTCCAAATTTAAATCTTGATATTTTTTTAATCTACTATGAACAAAATAATTATTATACAAACTCTCTTGACTAGGATATCCTGGAGCTACAACTAAATACTTCTTCATATTATATTTTCCTTTACTAAATATTAAAAAAATTAATAATAATTTTTAAAATATTATCTGTATAATCCATTGAGTTACAATAGATATACTATCATATTTTCTTATTTATCTCAATATGTACGTATACTGTTGATTTCTTAAATTGATTTCTAAAAATATTGAGTCTGCTTTTTTTAATATGATAGGTACTTCAAAATATAAATTATCTCCTTTATAATCATTTGGCGTTTTATTTATATAGTTAACTTCATAAACCTTATTATCTATCTTATATTTCAATTTTGAATAATTGTTAATAAATTCATAGTTAATCATTTTTTCTAAATTTAACTCTTCTAAAATGTTTAAATCAATTTTAAATTTTAAAATAGTATTTTCCTCATTTAAGATACTTGGAATAACTTCAACAATATAACTTTGACAACCATAATCGCACAAACTGTAATTAATAGTAAATGAATCTGATAATGAAACTTCATTAATTATAATACTACTATTTCCTAAAACACTATTTTTAAAAATTAATTTTGTTCCATTTTGAACAGCAGTATTTTTTTTATATTCACTATATGTTATTGGCAATAATTTAACTGTTTTTTCTCTATTTGATGTAGGAATTTTTAAATATATATCTTCAGTTGAATTATTATTTTCCACTTTAAAGACAATTATATAAGTTACATTACTACCAGCAATAATATTTTGATCATTATAACCTCTTCCAATATCTTTAAAGTTACTATATAGCCTTGTATCTGTACTATATAATTTATTACTTATTTTAACAAAATATTTATCTAAGCTTAGCTTATAATTTTTATTTCCTACATTACTTATTTTATATTTAACAACTACATAATTTTCTTTCAGTTTTGTTCCTTTGTAATCAGTATTTAGTAAGTAGCTGGATTCCACAACATAATTAATGCCATTAGATGATATAATTTCTTTTTCATTATATATTTTATTTATATAATTTTTATTAATAAAATACCAAATACCTCCTATTAGTATAATTACTACTGGTAATATCATGTATAAAAACTTGTGTTCTGCAAATGAGTATTTTATCATTCTAAGTCTCCTTTTAAATCTTAATAAAATATTTTCTTTATCAATATTAATCGTGAATTCAAATTCTTCTTTATCAGCACTTTCTATTTTAAACTCTTTTATATCTTCTCCAAATTTAAATTTTTTGACATCAAATCCTAAAGATCTTAAAAATATCCAAAAACATAAAACTGCTTGAATATAAGATAAAAACTTAGCAATATCTTTTACCATCGCTAAAGATCTTAAATTAACCTGTTCTACTTCAATTAATTTTAAATTATTGCTTAAACTAGAAAGATATAATAAAGTTAAAATATAACATATTAAAATAATTATATATAATACAAGAGGTTTCTTCTTAAATATCAACAATAATAAAATAGAAGACAAAATAATTAATATTAAAATAATAGCTACATAAAGCCAACTCCCTATATATACATTACTTAAACTAGAAACAAAATCGTAATAACCCTTTGAAATATAATCAGTTAAAAAATTGGAAACTAAATATAATTTAACAGCTACATAACCAATTAAAACAGCTAATACAAAATGTAATAGTTTAAAATATTTTATTAAAAAGGCATATGGCTTTCTAAGTAACATTATTTATCACCCCTATTTATTATCTTAAAATATTATATCATATAATTTAAAAAATGTTGAGTTTATTGAGAAAAACTGAACTTGCGTGTATTACATAATAAACCTTAACAACTAAAAAATAATTTGAATCTAATTCCCCCCAAATAATAGATACATCCTTTTTAATTATTTTTATTAGCAACTAGCTTTTCGTGATAAAAGAAATTAGTATATTTAATTTTATTTTTGTTACAGTATTCATCAATTTCTTTACTTAAAGCTTGCCAATAAGATTTATTATTTTTTATATAAATATCGGTAAATTTATCGTAATAACGTGAATACTTTGTTTTTATATAATTAAGTATAGTTTTCTTATAATCACCTCTTAAATTTAAATTTTCAAACCAATATTCATCAATATAGTCTTTCGTTTCCTCTATTATTGCTTTGAAATCAGTTATATAAGGGAATATTGGCGACATAAACACTACTGTTTTTATTCCGTTATCGTGTAAAATTTTTAGAGTTTCTAATCTTTCTTTTATGGATGAAGCATTATCCATATCATTTTTAAATTGTTCATCTAGTGTATTAATGGAAATTGATACCACTAAACTTTTCATTTGTTTTAATAAATCTAAATCCCGCAGTATTAGTTTTGATTTAGTTGAAATACTTAGTTTACAATTAATGTTTACTAATTGTTCTAAAATTCCCCTAGTTATTTTATACTTTTCTTCTAATGGATTATAACAATCAGTTACAGACGATAAAAATACTGTTTTATTTTCTATCTTTTTTATATCTATTTTTTTATTACATTTTTTAACATCTACAAAAGCTCCCCATTCTTCGCTATGTCCAGTAAATCTTTTCATAAAACAAGCATAACAATATTTACATCCGTGTGGGCAACCAACATATGGGTTAATTACATAATCACTTGCCGGTAATTTCGATATTGTTAAATAATCATGTATATTTATTTCTTTTACGATCATGCTTGCCCTCCTTTTAAATTTTATATTTATATTTTAACATTAAAGCATAATTTATTCTATAATCTTTAAATATATTATATTTTCAAAAAAAAGAGATATTTATGTTATCTCCCACTTCTAATTACTAATAATTGATCCGGTAATAAATAAACATTAGGATTATTCATCAACAGCTGCTGCTCCAATACGTTAAAATAATTAGCAACTGATGCAACACTATCTCCTTGTTTAGTAATGTATGTTTTTACTCCTTTTTTTGGTACTAACAATGTCTGCCCTTCATAAATATAATCTCCAGGATCTATCCCATTTACCGCTGCTAATGTATCAACTGTTGTTCCAAACGCCATTGCAATATTATATAAAGTATCATTTTTCTTAACTACATAATAATCGAATATATTAGCATTATTCATCGGTATATTTAGTACTTGTCCTTCAAATAATTGATAAGGACTTGCTAAATTATTGGCTAAAATAATGCTATTGGTATTCACTCCAAACATTTTAGCAATACTATCTAAAGTATCTCCACTTTTAACAATATAACTACTCATCAAATTACCCCTTTCTAATAAAGTATATGAAAAAAGATATTATTTTTGACAAATAATATCTACTCATATATCTCATACATATTTACTCTATTAAACAAGAATTCTTTATATTCAACTATTTTTTTTAATCCCCAAAGATAATTATATTGATAAAGAGTATCTCCACTGATTAAATAAATATTATTCTTAACAATTTTTATATTATATGAATCATCAAGACTAAATAACAAAGTTTTATCATCACTGACTTCATTATACATATAAAACTTATTATCATCCAAGTAATAATAAATACCATCATCAGTATATATATTATCAAGTGCAATTTCATTTAAACCTTGAGGCACTACTTTTTCATTAAACAATAAAGTATCATTTTTAAAATCATAAATATTTCTAACTGACCAACCATTATTATAATATTGGCCATTTATCTCAGTATTACCGACAATTTCTACTTTCTTTTTAACTACATCTATTTTATATTGTATTAAATTATCTCTATCAAATAAATATAAACAATTATCAATTATCCCATTATAATATGAATTATATGAAACATTTGAACCTAAATCAATCTTCTTAAAAACTCCACTAGCCATATCATATACTCTTAATGTATCAAACTCATATACTTTTTCATAATTAGGAATAACATAATATTTATTAACTTTAATTGCTAATTTATTTGAATATATATCTCTAACAAATAATTTTGATTCAATAATATTATTATTATTAATATTATAGAATCCTTTATAATTCCATACATATAAGTGAGCATCATTAGTAAGAGCATTAATATAAAGCTTTAATTCTCCACTATTAATAGTATCATAATTAACTTCAGACCAAGTTTTATTATTGTATCCATCATTTTTAAGCTGATTTATAAAATCTTTAACAAAACTCATATTCTTAATTGCGTAATACGAATACATCATATCGTTTTTTTTACAAATTATATTAAAATCTTTATTATTGAATAAAATAGGATATATACATACATAATCATCAGCACTAATAAAATATTTAATATTTTCTATTATATTTTTTTTCTTATTAAATTCATTAGGTACCATAATACTAAAATGATCATCTTCAACATTAATATCAACAAAATATTTATTAGCCTTATATTGCTCCTTAATATCAAAAATATAATTATCTGTTTTTATTTTATATTCAATTTTATGATTAGTTTTTAAAAAAACAAATATAATTTCTAATACCACAAACAATGCAAACAATAATAAAGATATTTGGAATATCTTCTTCATTAGCATCACCACTATTATTATATCATAAAAAGAAAAAACTACTAGCATTGCTAGTAAA
>CAZITT010000018.1:0-12302 GCA_964542235.1 uncultured Muribaculaceae bacterium
TATGGATTTTAAAGTTGCAGGTACCAAAAAAGGTATATGTGCTTTACAAATGGATATCAAAATAAAAAAAATTACAAAAAAAATATTAAAAGAATCTTTAATTCAAGCTAAAAAAGCAAGATTAGAAATTTTAGAAGTAATCGAAAAAGAAATCCCTGAACCAAGAAAAGAAGTATCAGAATATGCTCCAAAAATGGAAACTTTTATGATTAAACCAGAAAAAATAAAAGAAGTAATCGGTCGAGGTGGCGAAATGATTACTAAAATAATATTAGAGGCTAGTAATACAAAAACAGTTAACGATGTAAACGCTGTAAAAGTAGATCTTGAAGATGATGGTAGAGTTATTATTTATCATACTAATAAAGCTATAATCGAAAAAACAAAGAACATGATTTTAGATGTAATTAAAGAAGTAGAAGAAGGAAAAATTTATACTGCTAAGGTAATGCAAATAGAGTCATTTGGATGTTTTGTTCAAGTATGGCCAGGCTGTGAAGGATTAGTCCATATTTCTAATTTATCAAAAGATCACATTGAGAAAGTAGAAGATGTTGTTCAAGTTGGAGATGAAATATTAGTAAAAGCGATAGGAACAGATAAAAAAGGTAGACTTAATTTTTCAAGAAAAGATGCAATTTAATAAAAAAACTTAGATTATTTAATAATAAAAAATATAATATTTATAAAAATAATTTTTCTATAAAGGAAAATTATTTTTTTGTTTAATTTTTTTATTTAAAATAATTAATTGCTCCTTTGACAGCTAATTTTTTATCAATTATTATTAAAAAACGAAAGGAGGGATAAGGTGTTAAATCAAATTATTTTAGTAGGTAGATTAGTAAAAAATCCTGATTTAAAGGAAATAGAAAATGGAAAAAAAGTGGCAAAAATTACATTAGCAGTCCCAAGAAGTTATAAAAATGTCGATGGCGAATATGAAACAGATTTTATTGAATGTACTTTGTGGTCAGGAGTATCATCTACAGTAGAATATTGTAAAAAAGATGATATTATTGGGGTAAAAGGTCGCATTCAGTCAAATATTTATGAAAAAGATAACGAAAAAAAATATTTTATGGAAATTATCGCCGAAAAAGTTACTTTTTTATCAAATAACAAAGAGAAACAACAAGTTAACAATTGACTAACTTTCATCATTTGTTGCCAATACTTATTTATAATTGATACCAAGAGGTGATTTTCATGCTTGGTAAAAGAATTAAACAAAAAAGACTTGAGAAAAATTTAACACAGGAAGAATTAGGAAATATAATTGGCGTTTCAAAAGTTAGTGTTTGCAACTGGGAAAAAGATATTAAAAAACCAAGTTCAGAAAACTTGATATTATTATCAGAAAATTTAAATACCTCTATTGATTATTTAATAGGTAATGATTATTATGTTATATCAGATAGTGATGATGAATATGCTATTAGAATGGCAAATAGTGAAGTAGAATTAATTGAAGAATTAAGAAATCATTTAAAATTGTATGAAATGTTACTAGATGATTCTAAAAGAACAATTGATTTGATTGAAAGAAAAATATTGTAATTAAACAAGAAACTCTAAAAATAGAGTTTTTTTATGACTATCTTTTTACTATTAATTTTAATATAATTTAAATGGTGACTTATGATGGATGGAATAATAGTAATTAATAAAGATAAAGGTATGACTAGTAGAGATGTTGTTAATGTCATTAGTAAAAAGTTGAATACAAAAAAAGTTGGTCACAGTGGAACACTCGATCCATTAGCAACAGGAGTTTTAATAATAGGAATAGGTAAATATACTAAAGTACTTACATTATTAGAAAATGATCAAAAAGAATATGTTGCAGATATCTTAGTTGGTATTAGTACTGATACTTTAGATATAACAGGTAATATCATAGAAGAAAAAGAGATTAATGATATAGATAAAAAAGTTTTAGAAGAAGTAATTAAATATTTTAAGAAAAAGTATTGGCAAGAGATTCCTTTATATTCCGCTAAGAAAATAAACGGAAAAAGGTTATATAAATATGCTAGAAGTAAAAAAACAATTGAACTTCCCAAAAAAGAAGTAGAAATTTATGATATAAAACTACTGGATATATATGAAAAATTAGGTAAGTTATATTTTAAAATTTATACTAAAGTTTCTAAAGGAACATACATTAGAAGTCTTATTAATGATATTAGTAAAAATATTAACATTCCAATGACAATGAGTGATTTAAATAGAATATCGTGTGGTAAATTTATTATTAAAAATAGTAATAATGTTAAAGATGATAATTATAATTATTTATTAGTTAAAGATATATTTGATTTTCCTATTTATGAAATGGATGAAATTTTATATAAAAAAGTAACTAATGGAGTAGCAATTGATAATATTTATAATTATGATAAGGTTATTTTTACTTATCAGGGAAAAGACATTGCAATTTATCAGAAGATAGATAACAAACTAAAAATGTTAATAAAACTTAACTGATTCATGATATAATAAAAATGGTGATAGAGAGTGAATAAAAAAGGATTTACATTGTTAGAATTATTAATAACAATAGCAATGATTTCAGTTTTAGCAGTTTTAGCAGTTGTTGGAGTTGGAGGGGCAGTAGAAAAAAGCAATCAAAAACAGCTTAGTTTTATTAGATCAGCTATTGAAAATGCCGCGAATAATTATCGTATATATAATGATTTAAACATTAATACTAACATGGGCATTAATAATTTATCAAGTGCCAGTGAAGATAGTGATTTTTTAGATACTTTAACATATCGTAGAGGAAAAGAATGTCCAATTGATGAGAATGCAGGATACTTAAAATATGTTGAAGTAGAACAGATAGATAGCAATAACGAAATGTTTTATACTGAAGAATATTGTATTTATTTTGTATGCAGTGGCGAAGTAATAATAAATGATTACAATACTTTAGATTATTGTGAATGATTATTTTAAAATTTAATAAATATTTGACAAAAATAAATTTGGGGAAAAATGGAATTTATATTTAAATATTAATATATATTCTGTTAATGTGGTATACAATTAATTAGAGGACGATTTATCTACACTAAAATAACAGCATTCGATAATTACATATTTAAAGGTGCCAATACCAATTTCGTCACCTTTTAAATTTTTAAAAAAGGGGTAAGCCTTTAGAAAATAATTAATGATGTAGTTAATTTAAGAAAGGACTGTTGAGTATGTTAGAACATTTAACTAGTATTCTAAATGATATTGACTTATTATTGAATGAAGGTAATTATAAATTTGATAATAAAAATGTCAATATTATTAAAGAAAATTTACAATTTTTTAAAGAAGGCTTGGAAAAAAGTAATGATGTATTACTTATAGATCTTTCAAAAGTAAAAGAAACATCAAATTTAATATATGAATTAAATACTACTAATTTATTTTCTACATTAACAGATCATATGAGTAACGAATTATATGCTTTTGAGTTTCTTTTACAAGAAGAATTAAAAAGAAAAGAGGTATAATTATGGGAGAAAAAAATAAATACGGTTATAAACACGATGATGGTCATTATTCAAAAATGACAGGCAATGATAAAAATTCTAGTTATTCTATCTATGATAAAAACCCTTCTGACAAAGATCATTCTTCAATACATGTAAATATAAATACTGATACAGGAAAAGGATCAATCATTGAGCATGGCCCAGATGGAAAAACAACCACAACGAATACTAGTTGCTATTTAACATCAGCTTGTATGAAACATTTTCAAGATTCATTTGATGATAACTGTTATGAACTTGCTGTACTAAGATGGTTTAGGGATAACTTTGTATCACAGGAAGATATAGCCCATTATTATCAAATTGCACCAGTTATAGTTGCAGCAATTGACAAATGCGGTGAGGGTGCTAATATTGCATATGATTATATATATGAAAATGTTGTTAGAGCATGCGTTGAAGCTATAGAAAATGGCGATTACAACTTTGCTTATGAAAGATATAAAAGCAGTACACTAGCACTTGAAGAACAATTTGCAAAAAAAGAATATCAAGTAAGAACAATAAAAACTCCAGCATTAACAGCTGTATAATTAATAGGATAGAATCACTATCCTTTTTTAGTAAAATAATATTTTTTCTTTCCAATATTAAATAATAATTATGTTATAATTATTTATGTAAGTAGGAAGTGATTTTATGAGTATTATTAAAGTAATGGATATTAGTTTATCAAATAAAATTGCAGCGGGAGAAGTAGTTGAAAAACTAATGAATGTGGTTAAAGAATTAGTAGAAAATTCAGTTGATGCTGAATCTACTGAAATAAAGATAGATTTAATTGAATCAGGAATGACTGAAATTAAAGTTACAGATAATGGTTGTGGAATGGATAAAGAAGATATAACACAATCCGTTAAAAGACATGCCACTAGCAAAATATATACTGATGATGATTTATTTAATATAAATACATTAGGATTTAGAGGAGAAGCTCTACCTTCTATTGCTTCAGTTAGCAAAATGGAAATCATTTCTTCTAAAGGTGATATTGGAACAAAAATAGAAATAAATGGTGGAGTTGTTGAGAGTATTTCATCAGCAGATTTAAGAGTTGGAACAATAGCAATTGTTAGAAATATCTTCTTTAATACACCAGCTAGATTAAAGTATTTAAAAAGCTTATATTCAGAACTTGCTAATATAGTTGATTATGTAAATAAAATGGCTTTATCTTATCCTAATATTAGATTCAAATTAACAAATGATGAAAAAATTCTTTTAAATACTGATGGTAGTGGTAATTTATTAAAAGTGATTAATAGTATTTATGGTCATCAAGTATCATCTAAAATGATAAAAATAGATGGTGAAAATAGTGATTATCAAATAAATGGTTATATTTCTTATCCAGAGGTTAATAGATCAAGTAAAGGTAGTATGACAGTTTTAGTAAATGGCAGAGTAATTAAAAACAATGAAATAAATAAAACCATTTTAGAAGGTTATCATACTTATTTATTTAAAGATAGATATCCAATTGTAGTTATTAATATTAATACTGATCCATCATTAATAGATGTTAATATTCATCCAACAAAGATGGATATTAAATTCTCTAAACCTGAAAAATTAAAAGAGTTACTATATCAGTTAATCTCTACTAATTTAGAGAATATTAATTTAATTCCTCAATATGAAATAAATGATTATAATCCTAAACCATTAATTAATAATAAAGTAGATTTTAAAGAAGAAGTTGCAAAGGAAATAAATTTTGAAGAAATTAAAATTGATTTTAATACTAGTGAAATAATAAATTCTAATTCTTATAATCAAAAGATAGAACAAGAATATGAAATAAACGAAGAAGAAAAAACAGTTAACAAAGAAAAATTTATTATGATTGAACCAATTGGAGTTATTCATGGTACTTATATTATTGGTGAAAATGAAATAGGTATGTTTATAATCGATCAACATGCGGCAAATGAAAGAATTAATTATGAATATTATTTAAAAGAAATGGGAAAAGAATCATATGAAGTAACTGATTTATTAATTCCTATTAAAATAGAACTAACAAGACCAGAATATTTAAAATTAAAAGAACATATTGATATTTTAGATAAAATTAATATTGCTTATGAAGAATTTGGAGAAAATACAATTATTATTAGAAGTCATCCGTGTTTTTTAAAGAAAAATTATGTAGAAGATTCAATAAGAAAAATAATAGAAATAATAATTAATATAGGTCAGTTTAACAAAGAAAAATTTGTTGAAAAAGTGGCAATTACTTTGGCATGTAAGATGAGTATTAAAGCTAATGAGCAAATATCAATCGAAGAAATGAGATCTTTAATTGCTAATTTGCGAGATACAAATAATCCATTTACATGTCCTCATGGTAGACCAACAATTATTAGTTTTACAAAATATGAATTAGAAAAAATGTTTAAAAGAGTAGTATAGAGGTATAACTTATGAGTAATATATATGTAATAATTGGTCCAACTGGAGTTGGAAAAACAAAGCTTTCTATTATGTTAGCGAAATCGTTAAATGCAGAAATAATTAATGCTGATAGTATGCAAATTTATAAAGAATTAAATATTGGTACTGCTAAAATAGAAAAAAAAGAAATGGAAAATGTCCCTCATCACTTATTAAATATAAAAAGCATTAATGATAGTTATTCTGTTTATAATTACCAAAAAGATTGTAGAGAAAAAATAGAGGGGTTAAGAAAAAAAGATAAAAATATTATTATTGTAGGAGGAACAGGACTATATATTAAAGCAGCTTTATATAATTATATTTTTAAAGAAGAAAATAAGAAAAATTATGATGATTTAACAGATAAAGAAATATTAAATAGAATAAAATCGTTTGGTGAAGTCCCTAATATTGATTTAAATAATCATCGTAGATTGAAAAGATATTTAGAAAAATTAGAAAATGATTCATTAACAGATATGAAAAAGAATGAAAAGATTTATGATTTTAAAATTGTTGGATTGACAACTTTAAGAAATGATTTATATCAGATAATTGATAACCGAGTAGATACAATGATTAAAGATGGACTAGCAACAGAAGTCGAAAAATTATATAATAAAGGTATTAATAATATTCCAATTAATACAGCAATAGGGTATAAAGAGTTATACAAATATTTTGATAAAAGGATATCTTTTGACGAAGCTGTTAACTTGATAAAAAGAAATTCAAGAAGATATGCTAAAAGGCAGTATACCTTCTTTAAAAATCAATTTAAAGATATTAAGTGGATTGATGTAAATTATTATAATTTTAATGAAACGTACAATGAGGTATTAGAGTATTTTAAAGAAAGTTAGGTGTAGTTATGAGTTTTATCAAAAAACAAGAGGAATATATATCTATAGTATTAAGTAATTTAGGATATCAAGATTATGTAGTTTTAAATCCTTCATCAAAACCTCTTCTTGGAGATTATCAATATAACGGAGCTATGGCATTAGCAAAAAAATATCATGAAGATCCAATAGTTATTGCTAATAAAATTGCCAATCAATTAAAAGAAAATAAAGATATGGTTAATATTAATGTAGCAGAGCCAGGGTTTATCAATATATCTTTTAATAATCAAGCTTTAATAGATTATGCAAATGAAATATATCAGGATATAGATATTAACATTGATAAATTAGAAAACAAAAAAATATTAATTGATTATGGCGGTGCTAATGTTGCAAAAGCTCTTCATATTGGTCATTTAAGAAGTGCTAATATTGGCGAGGCATTAAAAAGATTAGCAAGAATCTTAGGCTATGATGTTATTAGTGATGCTCATCTAGGCGATTTTGGCAGGCCTTTAGGATTAGTTATTTTAGAAATAAAAAAAAGATATCCCAACTTAGTTTATTTTAAAGATAACTACAGTAATGAGGATGAAGATTTACCTATTACTAATCAAGATTTAGAAGAAATATATCCAATAGCATCATTAAAAGCTAAAGAAGATGAAACTTATTTAGAAGAAGCTAGAGAAATAACTTATCAATTGCAACAAGAAAATAATGGATATAGTGCTATTTGGAAGAAAATAGTTGAAATATCTAAAAAAGATATTAAAAGCATCTATAGTTTATTTAATACTGATTTTGATCTTTGGGAAGGAGAAAGCAATTCTATTTCTTATATTGATGAGGTAGTAGATTTATTAAAAAAAGAGGGAATTGTTTATGAAAGTGAAGGAGCATTGGTAATCGATGTTAAGGAAGATAGTGATGATGCGCCAGTTCCACCATTTATTTTAATTAAATCTAATGGTGGGATTCTTTATTCAACGACTGAAATTGCCACTTTATATAAAAGAATAAAAACTTATGATTTAGATGATATTTGGTATTTAACAGATTCAAGACAATCTTTACATTTCAAACAGACATTTAGAGTTGCCAAAAAATTGGATGTTTTTAAAAATGTTAAATTAGAACATTATGGATTTGGAACGATGAACGATTGTGATGGCAAACCATTTAAAACAAGAGATGGTAGAGTTTTACCATTAAAAGATTTATTTTTTCAAGTAGAAGAAGCGACTATTAAAAAGATCAAGGATAATATTTTAGAAGAAGAAAAAAATAAGATTGCTACTTTAACGGCAATAGCTGCTATTAAATATGCCGATCTTTTACCATACCGAACAACAGATTATATATTTGACATTAATAAATTTAGTGATGTCGAAGGAAAAACTGGGCCTTATTTATTATATTCCACAGTAAGAATGAAATCTTTAATTAGGAAAGCAAAAGAATTAAATTATCGTATGGAAAATATTACAGTAATTGATGAATCTTTAGATCGCAATATTATTTTAAATATTTTAAATATGCCGGTTGTTCTAAAAAATTCTTTAAATGCTAAATCTTTAAATGAAATAGCTGAATATTTATATAAATTAACAGGTTCTTTTAATACTTTTTATGCTGAAAAACATGTTTTAACAGAACAAGATGAAAGAAAAAGAGAGTCTTGGTTGGTACTAGCTAACATATTATTAAATATTAATATTAAATTATTAGATATTTTAGCGATAGAAGTTCCTGATAAAATATAATTTGGATATTGTTATCACTTATTTAATATGTTATAATCAAAGGGATTAGATAAAGCAATAATAAGGAATTAGTAATAAAATTAATATTTATATAGAGAAAAAGTGAATGGTGAAAACTTTTAAATATATTTTATGAATTCAACCTTTAGTTTTAATCGGTAATGCGTTATAGTTTAAAGAGCATAGAATACTATGAATTAAGGTGGTACCGCGTAAGATTCGTCCTTATTGGATTGAATCTTTTTTATATTAAAGGAGGATAATATGAAAAAAGAGGAAATATTAAAACTTAAAGAAAATATAGAAAAAGATATATTAAATGTTAAAGACATTAATTCTTTAGAAAAGTTAAGAATTAAATATATTGGCAAAAAAGGAATTATAACAAGTTTAAATTTAAAAATAAAAGAGTTAAAAGATGAAGAAAAGAAAGAGTTTGGATTAATTTTAAATGAAATTAAAAAATTATTTAATGATAATTTTAATAATTTAAAAGATAAATTAGCAAAAGAAGAAATAAATAAAAAATTGAGTGATGAAAAAATAGATGTAACTTTACCGGGATCTAAGGTAAGAAGAGGAAGTATTCATCCTTTAAATCGCATTATTCATGAAGTAGAAGATTTATTTGTTTCAATGGGTTATGATGTAGTAGAAGGACCTGAGGTAGAAAGTGACTTAAATTGTTTTGAACTTCTTAACTTGCCTAAAGGACATCCAGCCCGAGATATGCAAGATAGTTTTTATATTACTGATGAAATGTTACTTCGCACCCATACTTCTCCGGTTCAAGCTAGGGTGATGTTATTAAATAAGGATAAAACACCAATTAGAATAATTTGTCCTGGTAAGACTTATCGAAAAGATGATGATGCAACTCATTCTCATCAATTTATGCAAATAGAAGGATTAGTAGTTGATAAAAATATATCTTTAGCTGATTTAAAAGGAACATTACTAATTTTTGCTAGAAAATTATTGGGTGAAGATATTAATATAAGATTTAGGCCTAGTTATTTTCCGTTTACTGAACCAAGTTATGAAGTAGATGTTAGTTGTTTTAAATGTAAAGGTAAGGGATGCTCTTTATGTAAAAATACTGGTTGGATTGAAATATTAGGCTCAGGAATGGTTCATCCTAATGTTTTAAGAATGTGCGGATATGATCCTGATAAATATAGTGCTTTCGCTTTTGGTGTTGGGATTGAAAGGTTAGCAATGTTTAAATATGGCGTTCCAGATGTTAGGTATTTTTATGTTAATGACTATCGCTTCTTAAAAAGTTTTGAAGGTAAGGAGGACGAATAATGCGATTAAGTAAGAAATTTTTACAAGATTATATTGATATTAATGTTGATATCAAAACATTAGCTGATGATATGATGAGAGTTGGTAACGAATATGAAACCTCATCAAAATTAATTGATGCCACTAATTTAATTATTGGTGAAGTAATAAAGTGTGAACCTCATCCTAATTCTTCGCATTTACATGTTTGTTTAGTTAATGTTGGAAAAGAAGTATTACAAATAGTTTGTGGAGCACCAAATGTAAAAGAAGGACTAAAAGTAATAGTATCGTTAGTTGGTGCTAAGTTACCAGGAAATATTATTATTAAAAAAAGTGTAATTAGAGAAGTAGAATCTAATGGAATGATATGTTCTCTACAAGAATTAGGTTTTGATAATAAATTTTTAACAGAAAAAGAAAAACTTGGTATTTATGAACTACCAGATGATGCTAAAGTAGGAGAAGATCCCATTAAATATTTAGGATATGACGATGAGGTAATTGATTTTGATTTAACCGCTAATAGAGGGGACTTGTTAAGTATTCTTGGTATGGCTTATGAAGTTGGAGCTATTTATAATAAAAGAGTTAAGGATATAGATTTATCTTATCAAGAAAATGATAAAAAAAATGATTTTAATTTACAAATAGAAACTAATAATTGCAGTTTATTTCTAGCTAGAAAAGTGGAGAATATTAAAATTAAGGAAAGCCCATCTTTTATTAAAGAAAGATTAATAGCATCAGGCATTAGACCTATCAATAATGTTGTTGATATTAGTAATTTTGTAATGTTAGAAACTGGTCAACCTCTTCATTTTTATGATAGTGATTTATTAGGTAACAAAATAGTTGTCAGAATGGCTAAAAATAACGAAGAATTAGTAACTTTAGATAACGTTAAAAGAATTTTAGATGAAAATGATATTGTTATTACCGATGGTAAAACATCAGTAGCTTTGGCTGGCGTTATGGGAGGAATTGATACTGAAATAAACTATAATACAAAAAATATTTTAATAGAAGCGGCTATCTTTGATCCAATAAAAATTAGAATGACATCTAAAAAAGTGTTAAAAAGTGAAGCTAGTATCAGATTTGAAAAAGGACTTGATCCTAATAGATGTTATATGGCAGTTGATAGATGTTTACATTTACTGGAAAAATATGCAGATGCTGTTATTTTAAAAGGAACATCCAGTTATGATCAAACTATAAAAGAAGATAAAAAAATTAAGATAACAGTAGATAATATAAATAATCTATTGGGATTAAATATTAGTTTGGATGATATTGTTGATGTTTTTAAAAGATTAGGTTTTAAAGTAGAAATAGATAATAATAATTTAACAGTTATTGTCCCAAGAAGAAGGCTAGATATTAATATTAAAGAAGATTTAATTGAGGAAGTTGGAAGAATTTATGGAGTTGATAAAATAAAGGAAAAACTTCCAGTCGCCGAAATAAAAAGCGGAAGAGTAAATAAAATTAATCGTATTATTAGAAATAAAATGGCTGATCTTGGATTAAATGAAGTCATTACGTATTCTTTAATAAATAACAAAAATGTTAGAAAATATACAAATGATAATTTTAAAGTGATAAAAATATTATCACCTCTTACTGAAGAAAGAACAACTTTAAGATATAGTTTAATTTCATCTCTTGTAGATGTTTATGAATATAACAAAGCTCATAATATTAAAGATATAGCTATTTTTGAAATAGGTAAAGGTTTTTATGAAAAAGATGACAACTACTTAGAAGAATCTATTTTATCGGGATTATTAACAGGAAACTATTATCGCAGTATTATGGGTAATATTAACATAGATTTTTATGTAGTCAAGGGAATAATTGAAGAATTACTATCTTACTTAGGATATGAAAATAGATATGTTATCGAAGAAGGAAATTTACCAGATGAATATCATCCGGGGCAAAGTGCTATTATTAAAGTAGATAATAATGTTATTGGCTATTTAGGAAGAATTCATCCAAGTGTTACAAAAGAAGAAGTGTATGTATTTGAAATCAGTCTATATAAATTGTTTAAAAATATTTCTAAAAAAATCAGTTATAAAGAAATAAGTAAATACCCAGCAATTGTTAAAGATGTAGCATTTATAGTAAATAAAGATATTAATTCTAGTGATATAATTAAAATTATTAAAAAAATAGGTGGTAATTTACTAAAAGAAGCATTGGTATTTGATGTCTATTATTTATCGGATATTGAAAGATCGATTGCTTATACATTAAAATTTGAAAGTTTAGATCGTACTCTTACTGATGAAGAGATTGATACTTTATTTAGAAAGATAATAAATAATGTAACTACAAATTTAAATATTAAAGTAAGAGATAATTGAGGTGTATAATGGATAGATTAGAGAAAATAGCTA
>CAZITT010000019.1:0-403 GCA_964542235.1 uncultured Muribaculaceae bacterium
TATTAAATTAATAATAGTGTTATGAATTCCATTAATCTTAGGATTATTTATTAATCTTTTAGCATTAGGATTAATGTTTCCACTATTTTCTATATAATCATTCAAGGTTTGTATTTTATATGACAAATCAATTATTTTTCTTTTTTTGTCTACTACTTCAATATTTAGTTTGTCTTTGTCTATTTTAATTAAGCTAATTTCATTTTCTTTTATATCTTTTTTATTTAAATATTCTAATTTTTCTTTTTCTAAAATTAAAATTTCTTTTTTAATTGAATCAATATCGCTTTCATATCTTAATTTATTTTCTTTCAAATTACTAATATTTTCATATAATCTTTGATCTTCGGCATTATATTTACTACGCTCTTGAATAATATTTTTCTCACCATTTAATCTCTCT
>CAZITT010000019.1:413-11064 GCA_964542235.1 uncultured Muribaculaceae bacterium
AGTAATTTGTTATTTAAATCAAATAAATTATTATTTATTTCCCCTAGTTTATTTTTCTTATCAATAATACCAATATCTGAATTAGTCGTTGTTGTTGATGTTCCAATAATTTCATTTTCTAATTGTTCCTTTTTGGCTTTCTCTTCATTATAACCACTATTTAAATCTTCAATATCATGAACTATTAAAGAAACTTCAATTGCTTCAAGTTTTTCTTTATTTTCCAAATATTCTCGAGCTTTATCACTTTCTTCCTTTAACGGATCTAATTGTTTTTCAAGTTCATTTATTATATCTTTTACTCTTGATAAATTATCATTAGTTTTTTCTAATTTTTTTAATGCTTCTTCTTTTCTCTTACGATATTTTAAAACTCCTGCAACTTCTTCAAAAATAATTCTTCTATCATAAGGAGAATCACTAATAATTTTAGCGATTTCACCTTGAGAAATGATATTATAAGCAGCTTTACCCATGCCAATATCTAAAAATAAATCTTGGATATCTTTTAATCGACATTTTTCTTCATTCAAATAATATTCATTTTCTCCAGTTTTATAAACTTTTCTGGTAATTGATATTTCACTATATGGAACTTTAATATAAGAATCACTATTATCAAATATTAAAGTAACACTAGCAATATTTAAAGGCGATCTTGATTTACTGCCAGAGAATATAACATCAGTCATACCATTATTACCACGTAATGATTTAATTGACTGTTCACCTAATACCCACCTTACCGCATCAACAATATTACTTTTACCGCTACCATTTGGGCCAACAATACAAGTAATATTATCATCCAAGTTAATGCTAGTTTTATCAGCAAAGGATTTAAATCCTGATAATTTTATTTCTTTTAAGTACATGCCAAACACCTTCCAATAATATAAATTATACAATACTTTTCCTAATAAAAAAAGACATTATTTTATGTCTTATTTATATTTATTATAGTGAGATTTTACTTCTTCATATTTAGAAAAAATTTTGTTGTTAGTTAACAAATATTCATAGCTTTCTTTAATTTCTGCTTTCAATTTATTATTCTTATCGTATATTGGTGTATTATCTAAAACTGGGTTTCCAATATAAACTCCAAATAATCGATTAAATTCATCTTGATGAGTTGTTTGGTTGTGTTTTTTTAAATAATCATCAAATAATACTAATATTTTCCTATATTGATCCCAAGTAACTCCTAATTCAGCATCTTTATACAAATGATTGGAATTAGCATAATCATAAATTGTACTTTTCAAATTATAATAATCAACCTTAACTTCTGCTGCTTTATTTTTGAAATTATTATACAAATATTTATAATTTAATTCTAATGTTATTTCTCCTTCATTATGCTCTATTATGAAACCATTGTTATTTAAATCTTCTTCATTAATTCCTTCAATATTTAAATTTAATCCAACGGTAGTCAAAAACTGTTCAAATTCATCTAGAAACAAAGTACTTAATTTTTGATTTTTTGCAATATCTAATAATTTTTGTTTTGCTAAATTGACATTTTCAAGTTTATTATCATCTATAGTTGAAAGATAACTTTTATACTCTGATACTGTTATTAAATTAGAAGAATCATCCTTTTTATTTTTAAAAATCAAAAAAACTGTCATTGAAGCTAATAGCAATATAAATAAAATAATAATTAAATTTCTTTTCTCATTCTCTTTTATATCTTTTCTCATAATTCCCATTCTTTCTTTACATATTATTGTATCCAATTTTAAATAATTTTATTCATTTCAATTATATCATATAATTGAAAATTTGTTGATTTTATTGACAAAAATAACAGTTGCGTGTATTAAATGTGTATTATAGAAATTTTAATCTTTTTTATTTCCTTAAATGTTTTTCGTTCAGTATATCAGTTATTTTTTTTACTCTCTCAAGAGCAACAACATCTTGTGAAGCTGATAAGTTATCTGTTTTTAACGAAAAAACTCTATTTTTTTCATCACAATTTGCATTTAATTTTTTAAACATCCAATTTGCAATTTGGATAGCATAATTTGGATTACCATCACCACCACCAACTAAAATCAAAACCCCATTCTTTTCTTTCATTTCTATTTTTTTATTTAAAAATCTCTTCGAGGCATAATATACCTGTAACCTACTAGCTAAACTAATTAAAGGACCAGTTAATCCAGATATATATATAGGTGAAGCAATAACTATGTTATCAAAATCATCTTTATATATAATATTCATATCATCATCAATACTACATTTTGCATTTTTCCAACAATATCGGCAATCAATACAAGGTTTTATATTATCATAGTAAGCTGACATCTCAACAACTTCACCAATTAAATATTTTTTCATTTCAGTCAATAATGCAACTGTATCTCCCTTTTTTCTTGGAGATCCATTAATAATTAATGTTTTCATGCTGTTCACCTCTTAATAAAATTATACATTATAAATAATATCTAAACAATATAGCTTTGTGTATTAACGCGTATTATAAAAATGTATATTTTTTTATCTTTTATAATAATTTTCTAAAAAGTCTTTTAGCATTTCCATCTAATTGTTGTTCTAAATCTGATTTAGTCATGTTTTTAATTTCTCTAATTTTATTAAATGTATTCTTTCCATCAATAACAGGCGTTTGACTCATGTAAGGATAATCTAGTTCAATAAGCAAATGTTCAATAGGGATTTCACTAATTACTTGTAATGATTTTGAGGCAGTAGGCTTTGTGATTGGACTTGCCACTGATATATAGCCACCTAATTTAATTATCTGTCTAGCTATTTCTATATTTGGTTGAAAGCAATGAAATACAAAGCCATATTGTGGCATATGAGATTGTAAAATATCAATAACTTCCTGATTAGTTCCTCTAGCATGAATTATTACCGGAAGTTTAAGACTATTAGCAAATTCTATCATTTGAATGAATTTATAGGTTTGCTTTTTTATATCTCCACCAATATCAAGCCCCGTTTCTCCAATTGCAACTACTTTATCGGTTTTACTAATATTATATAAATGCTGCAAGTCTTCAACATTTCCATTATGTAGGGGATGTACTCCAATAGTAGCAAAAAATTTTTCATTATTATTACTAATATTTATACATTCAATACTGCTTTTTAAATCTAAACCTACATTTATTATAGCTGTTAAATCAGACTTATTTATTAACTCTATTTCTGCCTGTAAATTTTTTAAATCGCTTGAATTGTAATGAGCATGTGTATCTATCATAGCATTCCATCTCCATACTAGTATAATTATATCAAATATAAAATTATAAAATAAAAAATCACTAAAGATTAGTAATTAAATTTCAACATTTTGGTGCAAGAGATGGGAATCGAACCCACATGACTTTCATCAAAGGTGTTTGAGACCTTCGCGTCTACCTATTCCGCCACTCTTGCATGTAAAGTATTATATCACACTTATAATACTTCTTCTACGTATTTTGAATCATACAAATCAATATCTTCATTTTTAATTAATATTTCTTCAAATTTAGGTAATTCTTCTTTAGATGACAAACCAAAATAGTCTAAAAATTCATTAGTAATACCATATAATATAGGTCTTCCTGGCATATCAGATCTTCCTAATTCTTTCACAAACTCTTTAGCTACTAACCTTCTTAATATCTGCTGAGAATTAACACCTCTTAATTCATCAATTTGCATTCTAGTAATTGGTTCATTATAGGCAATAATTGCAAGTGTTTCTAAAGCTGATTGAGATAAAGTTTTTAAATCACCTAATTCCAGTAATTTTTGATAATACTCTTTATGCTCAGTTTTTGTTGTTAATTTATAAGTATTTCCTAATAGTTTTAAATTAATTCCTCTATTACAATTGTTGTATTCTTCTTCTAATTCTTTAATGTATTTATTAGCTTCTTCTTCACTTATATTTAATATTTCTTCTATTTGTTTTATTGTTAATCCATCATCTCCAACAACAAATAAAAGACCTTCTAATGCTGCTAACACTATATCACCTCACAATATATTTTATCAAAATTATTATCCTGAGTAAGTTTTAATTGATGTTTTTTTGCCATTTCTAAGATCGATAAAAAGGTTACTATAATATATGGCTTACTTAATTCATCAAATAATTCTGTAAATTCTATTTTCTTCTTTATATTTAATAGTTTTTTAATACCTAAAATTCTTTCATCAATAGATATTTCAGTATTTGTTATTTTAGCAGATATTGGTTCATTTAACTTTTGTCTTTCTAAAAAACTTTCAAATGCATCAAGTAATTGTTTTAATGAAATATCCTCATTTAATTTTATTTCATTTGTTTTATATTCTTTTAAATTAGAAGGAATTTTTGTGTATATCTCTTTTCTTTTATCTTCTAATTTCTTTAATTCATCTACCATTTTTTTATATTTTTCATATTCAATTAATCTGTTTTGTAAATCATTTTTTTCTTCTTCAAAAGTATTATCTTCCTCTTCTTTTTCCATATTTGGTAATAAACTTTTCGATTTTAAATAAATTAATTCTGCGGCTAATGTTAAATATTCCGATGCTATTGTTAAGTTTAATTCTTCCATTTCATTGATAAACTTTAAATATTGATCTGTTAATTTAACAATTTCAATATTAAAAATATCCATTTGGGAATCTTTTACTAAATATAAAAGTAAATCTAACGGACCTTCAAAATCATTTATTTTAAATTTATAATTCATATATATCACAACACTTTACTAGAAGAATTATAACATAAAAAAAAATATTAGAAAACTAATATTTAATCTTTTGGTTTAAAAATAAGGGCAAAGACAAAGCTGAAAACAATAGCGGCGGTAATACCAGATGCTGTTAAGCTAAACATACCCATTGGTAGACCCATTAATCCTGAATCTGATGCCTGCTGCATTGCTCCATGAATTAATAAATGTCCAAAGCTTGTAATTGGAACTAAAGCTCCTCCTCCAACATAAGCAATAATTTTATCATATATGTTAAAAACATCCAAAAAGGCTCCTACTACTACAAATATGCTAGTTATATGTCCTGGTGTTAGTTTAGTGTTATCAAGAATAATTTGGGCTATTAAGCAAAGAGTACCGGCAAATAAAAATGAATATATGTATATCACTTATCTACCACCTCCAAACTTACTGCATGAGCAATTGATAAAATATTTTGTTTTTGAAGAGCTGATATTTGTGAAAATAATGCTCCGGTTGGCACTAATAATACTCTTTTTAATTTTTTATCTTTTAGCATTTGAAAGATATAACCGTAATTGATTAATGCACTACAAACTGGGCCACTTCCGCCAGCTGTTATTTCTTTTTGTTTTTTTAAATCATAGAGCATGGCTCCACAATCATCATAATTATTTCCTAAAACAATGTTATATTCTTGTTTAATATAATCCCTTAGTACTTCTTTACCAAAAATGCCTAAATCACCTGTTAAAATTAGATCATAGTCTTTAGCTGTTCTTTTCAAATCTTTCAAATGGTGATAAATAGTATCTGCTGCACCTGGTGCCATAACTGCTCCCATGTTGTTAGCATCTTTTACTCCTAAATCTTTAACTATGCCAATAGTTGCTGATTCTACTCTGATATTGGTTTTGGAACCGGTTAACATGATACTTGCCCCACCAGTTGAAGTAAATGTTGCTGTCTTTGGTTTAGGAGCTCCATATTCAATAGGGTTTCTAAACTGTTTTTCACTTACTAAATTATGGGAACTAGTTGCACAAATTGCATTCCTGATTTGTTTTGAATCGATTAATGATGATGCAATAATAATTGATTCACTGCTTGTAGCGCAAGCGCTATAAAGTCCTAAAAATGGTATATTATAATTACCCATTGTATAACATGATGCAGCAATTTGATTTTGCAAATCACCTGCTAAAACTAAATCAATATCATTTGGTTTTTTATTACATTTTTTCAATAATATTTCCATACTATCTTTCATTAATTTTACTTCAGCTTGCTCTACTGATTTCTCATTAAAATAAAAATCTTTATCATATGTTTTGTCAAAATATTTACTATGTGGCCCTTTTTTCTCAATTTTCCCTGCTACAAGTGCTGTATTTTCTACATAAACATTGCTATATTTAAATGTCATATTAACCTCCCATTACAATTAGTCTTATTAATCCAAAAAAGTAAGCTGATGTAACACCATATAAAATAACTGTTCCTGCTAACTTAAACATATTGGATCCAAGTCCTAAAACTAATCCTTCGTTTTTGCAATCTAAGGTTGCACTTTGCATGGAATGAGCAAATCCTGTAATTGGAATAATAATTCCCATTCTGCCATATTTGACAATATCATCAAAAAACCCAAGAGCAGTAAATAAACAAGCAAAAAATATTAAAGTAGTAATCATATAAATACTGGCATCAGCATTAGAAATATTAAATAAGTATGCATATAAATTGACCAACCAATTCCCAAATGCACCAATTGCTCCGCCAATTATAAAGGCCTTTAAATAATTGATACCTCTATTTTCTTTTGCTTTGTGTTTGTCTACAATTTTTTTGTATTCTTTCTTTTCCATATCATCACCATTCATATTATGGATTAGATTTTTAAAAATAATACAAAAAAAGACTACAATCTGTTTCTTAGTCCCATTAATATATCTTTCTCATGTCTTGATACTTGCACTTGAGTGATTCCCATATCAATAGAAGTTTCAAATTGCGTCTTGCCTTCATAATATCTACTTCTAATTATTTTTTGATCAAATTCATTTAAATTATCGATTTCACATCTTAAATCTAAAATATCACTATCATAGCCGACTTCTTCATAACCAACTCTCTCATATAAATTAGTGTTTTCATCGTAATCATAATCCAAGCTATCCACTAATACCTTAGCTTCTTTGCCAAGTTCTAACTCTTTCTCATTAATTTGTAAATATTCCATTAATTCTAAGTCAGTAGGCATCCTTAGTAATTCTTGAGCTAATATAATAGTTCCTCTTTCAATCATTAAATTTAACTTTTGTAAACCACGACTTACTTTTATTCCAATTGATTCTCTAACATATTTTTTTACTTCTCCTAAAATATCAAAATATGCATATGAAGAAAATTTTGTGTTCCTATTGCCATCATAGTTTTCGTATGCTCTCATAAGACCAATCACTGCTACTTGATATAAATCATCTTTATCGCTAAAATATCTAAACCTATTAATTACTAAATAAATTAAACCTTCATTTTCATATATAATTTTCGTTAGTTCATCCATTTATACCCCCAATAAAGAAAAGGCGCCTTCTTCTTCAGTGATTTGATATAAATTGTCATATAAGTTATCAGTATGCTTAAGTACTCTATTAATACCACATAAAAACATTTTCCCATTATTTTTTGTTACTTCTTTATAATTTTCGATAATGGAACAAATACCTGCTTTATCAATAAATTCAATATTATCAAAATTTAACAATACATATTTAATACCATTATCTTTAATTAAATTAGTTAAATGTTTTTTTATTTTATAAGATGTTTCATAATTTAGTACCCCATTTAAATCTACAACTAATACTCCTTTTTCAAATCTCATATCTAACTCTAGCACTTTATCACCTTCTTTTTTTAATTATACAAATTCACTAATGTCGATTATTAACGGTTAAAATACAAATTTTACTTTTTAAAATAAAATAAAAACTTTTTTATAATTATTTATCTATAATATATAATTACTTAAAAGTTTTAATTTAACCTTATATTAATTTATTCCTAAGATAGAATCTTTTAAATTTTTAAGATATAAAAATAACATATTAGCTTTATCAACATTTTCATTGGTGGTTAATTCTATCTTTTTTACCTCTTTACCATTAGATTTAATTATTAAATAACCAATAGTATTACTTTTTTTAATTGGATAATTTATATCTAATATTTCAGTTTCAAATTGATATCTTCTATTTTGATCTGTTTTTTTCTCTAAAACTGAGGCATCTTCTTTTAAAATTAAATTAATGCTATCTTTTTTAGCTTTATCTAATTTAGTTATGCCGATGATAGATCCCTTTTTTTCTAATACATTCATTTTATATATATTAAAACCATAATCTAGAAGAGATCTTGCTTCTTCATTCCTAACAGTATTTTGTTTATACCCTAAAGCAATAACAATAAACCTTAAATTATCTCTTTCAGCAGTAACAGCAATACAACTTCCAGCATTATCTGTAAATCCTGTTTTAAGACCATCTGCTCCCTCATAAAATCTTACTAATTTATTGGTATTAACTACCCAAGTTTTATTTTCAGTATCTTTTCTTATATATGATTCATATACACTTGAATATTTTAGTATTTCTTCATGTTTTAATAATTCTTTAGCGATGATTGCCATGTCATGAGCTGTTGAATAATGATCATTTTCATCTAATCCTGTTGAATTTTGAAATTTTGTATTTTTAAGGCCTAATTCTTGAGCCTTAGTATTCATCATACCTACAAAGGCTTTTTCCGTTCCGGCTACTCTTTCTGCAAGAGCAACAGTTGCATCATTAGCCGATGCCATTGTAATTCCTTTTAATAAGTCGTTAATACTAATTTTTTCTCCTACTTCTAAATATATTTGAGTACCGCCCATATTTTTAGCATTTTCGCTAACTGTAATTTTTTCATCTAGCTTCATCCCACCTTTTTCGATGAATTCAAAAAATAAAATTAAACTCATCATTTTAGTAAGTGATGCTACTGCCATTTGTTCCTCTTCGTTTTTAGAGAAAATAATTTCTCTAGTAGTTGATTCTATCATAATGGAAGCCTTGGCGTTCTCAGTCATATTTAACTTATCTGTAGCATTAATTTTAATTGGTAGTAAAAAAGCAATAATTAATATCAAAGACATGATTTTTTTCATAATCCACCTCTATTAATTTTTATGCTTAAATTAAGTCTTATATACTCAAATTATAATTATTTAAAATTTACATATATTAAAATTAGTGAGGTGATAACATTAAAATAAAATTAGTTTTATTTATAATTTTAGGATTTTTAATTATTACTTCTATTTATATAATTATTAACAATAATAATAAAAATAATGACTATCAATTAACAGCAGATTTCTCTTTAGCAAAAGGATATAAACAAGAAAATAAAAATAGATATTTAGAATACCAAGAACTATATCCTAAATTATCAATTCAAAATATTGTAAACAAAGTAAACATAGGACTAGATTATCCTTTTTATGAAAATATTACTGAAGTTGAAGAAAATGGATATATTACTTTAATCAATAAATATTTAAAATTAAAATCAACATATATACCAAATGATTTAACTGTTATTAATAAGAAATATAATCCAAATGTATTGTCGCTTAGAAAAGAAGCGGCCAATATGTTTTTATTAATGGCTGATGATGCTAATAAAAATAATTTATCGATTATTTTAGCATCAGCTTATAGAAGTTATGCCTATCAAACATATATATATAGCAAATATAAAGATACCAGAGATAATAAAGATGTTGACACATATTCGGCAAGAGGAGGCCATTCAGAGCACCAAACCGGCTTAGCAATTGATATTAAAAATGCTAATACTCCATATGAAGAATTTGGCAATACAAAAGAATTTACATGGATGAAAAATAATGCTTGTCGTTTTGGCTTTATTTTAAGATATCCCGAAGGAAAAGAAAATATTCATGGTTATAAATATGAACCTTGGCATTATCGTTATGTTGGTGTAAATATTGCAACCGATATGTATTACAACTATCCAGATTTAACTTATGATGAATATTATTATCAAGAATTAAATAAAAAATAAAGATAAAATTATCTTTATTCAATTACCTTATAAATTAAAACATCGTTTTCATTTAAATATTTATTTATCTTAAAACATTTATATACCTCGTTTATATCAAAATCATTTGAAGTATAAATATCACATAATAATTCGCCTTTTTTAATGAAATCATCAATATTTTTGTTTAAAACAATTCCTGATCCATAATCAATTAAATCTTCTTTAGTTTTTCTTCCTGCCCCTAATTTGCTTGATAGTAAACCAATTTTTAAAGCATCTATTTTATTGATAAACCCACTTTTTTTAGAATAGATACTTTTTTTATTGGGGTTAATAATAATATTATTTAAATCGCCCTTTTGATAAGTAACAAGCTCTTTAAATTTTTCGTATGCTTTACCAGATTCTAAAGAGTCTATTACTAAAGATAAGGAATCATCAACATCAATATTTTTACCCATTGCCACTAATAAACAAGCCATTTTAATTGATAATTCTTTTAACCTAGGATTACCTTTATTGTTTAATATTTCAATTACTTCTAATATCTCAAGACCATTACCAATATTATTACCTAATGGAATATTCATATTAGTTAAAATACAGATAACTTTCTTTTTATATTTTTTACCTATTTTAATCATTAATTGTGATAATATTTCTCCTTGCTTTAAATCTTTTATTAAAGCTCCTTTGCCAATTTTAACATCAATTAATATTTTATCAGCACCGCAAGCAATCTTTTTGCTCATAATACTAGATGCAATTAATGGTATTGACATTGTAGTATCTGTTATATCACGTAAAGCATAAATTTTTTTATCCATGGGTAC
>CAZITT010000020.1:0-4293 GCA_964542235.1 uncultured Muribaculaceae bacterium
AAACAAATATGGAGAAGTAATAACAATTAATACTAAAGCATTTTCTGAAAAGAAAGCAAAAAAGATATTAATATTGAGTGGCATTGGAGTAGTTACAGTAGGCTTAATGGTAGCAATAATAGCATTTAAATCTAAAAAAAATAATGAGTTATCACAGGCGACACCAAGTCCAACAGCGACAATGACAGCAACGCCAGAAATAACTCCAACACCGGAGACAACTTCAACACCAGAGATAGCAGCAACTCCAAGCGCAACACCAGTGCTTGAAAATTATGATGTAAATAAATTTGATACTATTAATGATCCTAATAAAGTAAATGCTAGAGCAGAATGGATATATAATGATTTAAAAGAAAAACTTTCTGGTACAGATGAAGAAAGCAAATTGGATACATATAATGTTGAATGGATTACAAAGTTACTAAATTTTTACAATAGTGGACCAATCCCAGGATTTGAACCTATGAGTTCATATGATCCTGGTGATACTCCTATTTATTTAGGAGCTCTTGATGGATTGGCTAATATTGAAGACGAATTAAACATAGTATTTCCATTATATATGTGGCAATTAGATGGAAGTGTATCTCAAGTTTTAGCTAAACAAATATATGATGCTAGAGTAAAGATTACTGATGGCCAAACTACAAAAAATAAAAATTTAGCTGAAGAAGGTGTTAGAGCAACTTCATATATTATATATAAAACGTTTGCAATGCCTGGCTTGGACGGAGCAATTGATGTTGCTCAATTAGAAACTCCAGGAGCTAAAGTTTTTAACGTAAATTATCTTATGACATCGGATCGAATAATTAGTGAAGGCTATGATCAAACAACATTTATAGATGATTGTGGAGAAGAACAAACATATCGAGCTTTATATAATGCTTTTAATAATGGTGGGTCTCTTCCAAATCATAGTGGTGTAATAGGGGCTCCTTTTACAGCAGCTAATGGACAATGTGTATCTATAAATTTATTGTCATCATATTCTATTGATGCAGCAAATGCTGTGGTAGCAGAAAATGACAAATTAACTAAACCAAGAATTAGAGACTAAGTAGGGGGCAATTAAATATGGAGACATATAATAATCGTGAGAATTTTGTAAATGTAATTTTAAAAGTAATAGCAATAGCGTTATTTGTATTATTGTTAGTTTGGTTATACTCAAAAATACCAAATATGACAACATTTTATAATAGTATATTTTCTAAAAATATTACTTATATGCAAGATAATGCTAGAAGATATTTTACAAATGACAAATTACCAAAAAATGAAGATGAAACTATAAAAATAACTTTACGTGATATGGAAGATGAAAAATTGATTATACCATTTGTTGATAAAGATGGTAAGTCATGTGATATTGATAATTCATATGCTCAAGTAACAAAAAAAGATGGAGAATATGTATTAAAAGTATATCTTGAATGTCAAGGTGAAAGAAATTATGTAGAAGAAACTTTAGGTTGTAATAATCTTTGTGGATCTGGTACATGTATATCAACATGTGGTGATTTACAATATCAATATCGAAGATTAATAGAATCTAAATCAACAGCATATAAATGTGATAAGGGTTATGTTAGATCAGGCAAATATTGTTATAAAGTATCAACAAAATATATTAAGGCAGAGTTTGTAAAAGGTAAAGATAAAATAGAAACTGTTGATGCTAAGAAAAAAGAAAATACTACTGAAAAAGTATATTATGATGTTATAAAAACAACAACGGGTGGAGGCACTTATACTGAAACAGTAAAAGTTAAAGTAGGAACTAAAAAGTGTAATTGTACAACTAGAACAGTTAATACTTGTGCTTCTACTCCCGGATGTTATAATTATGTAACTGTAACTACCTGTTCAACTTGTTCAGTTTATGAAACAAAAACAATAACAAAAACACATCCAACTGAAACTACCTATAACTGTCCATCTGGAACAACTAAAGAAGGCAGTGATTCAAGCACAAAATGTTATAAAATGGAAACAGTTGAAGGAGAATTATATTGTGAAAATTCTTCTGCCAAATTGTTAAATGGTAAGTGCTCTATTACAATACCAGGTAAAGATTCTTATAAATGTCCATCTGGATATAATCTAGTTGATAAAAAATGTTATAAGAAAACAACTGATAAAGTAAAAGCTAAAGAAACGACAGCTAATAAAAGTGTTTATGAATATAAATGGAGTTGTAAAACCTCTTTAGAGGGTTGGGAAAAAACAGGTAAAACTAGATAATAATAAAAAATGACTTATTTTAAAAATAAGTCATTTTTTTATAATAATCACAAAATTAGTGCTTTTTATTTAAAATAATATTATAATATAGATAGTTAATAAGGAGATTATCTATGGCATATATTGAACTTAAAAAAGTTACTAAGAAGTATCAAATGGGAGAATTAACAATTAATGCTCTTAATGGTGTAAGTTTTACAATTGAAAAAGGGGAATTAGTAGTAGTGCTAGGACCATCAGGAGCGGGAAAGACAACCGTTTTAAATATTTTAGGTGGAATGGATGTTTGTGATTCTGGAAAAATAATTGTTGATGGCAAAGATATAACTGATTTTAATAGAACAGCTTTAATGGAATATCGTAGACATGACATTGGTTTTGTTTTTCAATTTTATAATCTTGTTCAAAATTTAACAGCTATTGAAAATGTTGAACTTGCATCTCAAATTTGTCGTAATACGATTCCACCTAAAGAAATTTTAGAAATGGTTGAGTTAAAGTCAAGAATGAATAATTTCCCTGCTCAATTATCAGGAGGAGAGCAACAAAGGGTTGCTATTGCAAGAGCACTTGCTAAAAATCCTAAACTTTTATTATGTGATGAGCCAACAGGAGCGCTTGATTCAAAAACTGGTAAAAAGGTATTAAAAGTATTGCAAGATACATGTCGCAATTTAAAAATGACAGTAATTATTATTACCCATAATGCTATAATCGCTGAAATAGCCGATAAAGTTATTAAAATGAAAAATGGAAGTATCGAAGATATTTTAATAAATAAACAACCAAAAGATATAGAGGAGATTATTTGGTAATGTTACTACTGTTTAAAAATACAATTATTAAAATAAGAAAATCCATTGGTAGATTTCTATCAATTCTTTTTATTGTTGCCTTAGGAATAAGTGTTTTCATAGGACTTAGGGAATCAACAGCGGGGATGCTATATACAGCAGATAATTATTACGATGAAAATAATCTAATGGATTTTAAAATTATAAGCACTTATGGCTTAACAACTGGGGATTTAAAGGCTCTTCAGAATTTAGAAAATATTGGAAAAGTCATTCCTTCATATTCAATTGATGTTCTTGATAACGGTGAATCAATAAGAGTTCATGCGATAGAAAATAGCATAAATAACGTCATATTAAAAGAAGGAAGAATGCCTAAAAATAATAATGAATGTTTAGGAGATTACTACAAATATGAAGTAGGAGATATTGTTAAGTTTGAAAGAAAAGATTTAAAAGATTTTTTAAGTATTAATAAATGTAGAGTAGTTGGAACAATTAAATCAGTTTTATATATAAGAGATGAAAAAGGGATATCAAATATTGGTAATGGTAAACTAATATCGTATATTTATATTAAAAAAAGTGCTTTTACTTCTAAATATTATACTGAAATTTATTTAACCATGAAGGAAATTGCAAGTAAAAATTCTTATTATGTAGAATATGAAAACGAATTATCAAAGCTACAAAGCAAATTAGAAGAACTAAAACCAATTAGAGAGACAATAAGATATGAAGAAATATTAGAAGAAGCTAGTAATGAAATAGCCAAAGCTCAAAAGGAACTATATGATAATGTGACTAAAATAGAAGAAAAGTTAAATAGTACTAAAAAATTATTAGATAGTTCATTAGTTAAATTAAATAGTTCAGAAAATGATTTAAATGATTCTTTAACAACATTAAATAAAACAAAAAGTGAAAAAGAATTAGAATTTAAAAATTATTTTGATGCAGTTGCAGCATCAAAATTAGAGATTAATAATGTTTTATCAGGCTTAGGTTTAACTTATGGAACACTATTGTCTACTATAAATAATTTAAAAACAAGTATTGAAGCTTTAGAAGAACAGTTAAGTCATTTAGAGGAAGCAACTGATGAATATAATGCAGTTTTAAACGAGCTAAATTCCTTAAAAAGTAGATATAATTCATTATTAGAGATAAAAAATAATTATGACAAAATAGTAGAAAACGAAAAAGATTTAAATAGTAATTATGATAATTTTAAAAATGAAATAAAAAC
>CAZITT010000020.1:4393-6139 GCA_964542235.1 uncultured Muribaculaceae bacterium
AGGATTGCTTTTGGTTATTTACTTTATGTTATTATTGCAGCATTATCAGGAATAACAATTGGATTAACTGTTGGCTATAGCATTATCCCTAAAATTATTTATGGAGTTTTCTTATCAAGATATTATGTTCCTAAACTAATAACTATTATCAATCCACTACCATTTTCTTTAGTTATCGTTGTGACGTTATTAATCATGATTGCGGTAACAACGATTACTTGCTATAAAGAATTAAGAGCCTATCCAGCAACAATTTTAAGACCTAAATCACCTAAATCTGGTAAAAAAGTATTTTTAGAAAATGTTAATTTTATTTGGTCTAGGCTAAACTTTACTAAAAAAGTTACAGTTAGAAATTTATTTAGGTATAAAAAAAGAATAATAATGACAGTTTTAGGAGTAGCGGGATGTACTGCTTTATTGCTTACAGGATTTGGTTTAAATGATAGTATTAACAAGATAGCGAAATTACAATATGGTAAGATAATAAAATATGATGTTATGTTTATCTTAGATGAAAAAGAAAAGATAATTGATGAAAAACTATTAGCTTTGTTTAAAAAGAATAATATTAGTAATCCTCTTCTTATTAATCAAACAGCGTATACTTTTAACTTTAATAACAAAACAGAGGATGTTTATTTGGTAGTAGCAGAGGATAATGATAAATTAAAAAATTATATTAGTTTAAATAGTATATTAACCAATAGTGAAACTTCTGTTTTAAGTTATGGTGCTATTATTACAGAACAAATGGCAGATCTTTTAAATGTTCAAAAAGGTGATACTGTTAAAATAAGAAACAGTGATAATGAATTATATATTCTTTTGGTGCTAGATATCGTAGAAAATTATACATCACATTATATTTATATAGATAAATCTTATTATAAAGAAACATTTAAAAAAGATATAGAATTTAATACTATCATTACAAATATTGATAAAAAATTAGATAGCAGTATTCCTTTGACAGATTATAATATTTTATTAACAAATTATACAGATGATATATTAAAATCATTTGATAGTTTTGTAAAAGGTTTAAACAAAATAATTTATTTAGTAGTAATTTGTGCTTGCTTTTTAGCCTTAATAGTTTTATATAATTTAACAATTATTAATGTTGCAGAAAGAAAAAGAGAGATTGCAACTCTAAAGGTATTAGGATTCAATGATAAAGAAATATCAGATTATGTTTATCGGGAAACGATAATTTTAACTATAATGGGAATAATTTTTGGTTTAGTTTTAGGAGTATTTCTTCATAAGTTTATTATAGGAACTGCTCAAACTGACAATATTTTATTCATTAAAAAAATTAAATTTGTTAGTTTTCTCCTATCAGGAATGATTACAATAATATTTTCAATGCTAGTTCAAATAATTATTTCTAGAACCTTAAAGAAAATAGATATGATAGAATCTTTAAAATCAGTTGAATAATTTTTATATAATAAGGAAGAGGTATGTTATGAATTTAAGTGATAAGTGGCAAGATTATGAATGCTTAGATGCAGGCAGTGGGGAAAAATTAGAACGTTGGGGCAAATTTATTTTAAGAAGGCCGGAACCGCAAGCGATATGGATGGTAAATAATTATGATAATTGGCAAAAAGTTGATGGCTTTTATCATCGCAGCGATAAAGGAGGAGGTTATTGGGATTTTTATACTAAATTGCCAGAATATTGGACTATAAATTATGGGGAATTAACGTTTAGGGTTAGTCCTACTAATTTTAAACA
>CAZITT010000020.1:6149-10938 GCA_964542235.1 uncultured Muribaculaceae bacterium
GCAACTAATTGGGATTATATAATCGCTAAAATAAAAAATTGTAATAGAAAAGTAAAAGTATTAAATTTATTTGCCTATACTGGAGGCGCTACTATGGCAGCTTCTTATGCTGGAGGAGAAGTGGTTCATGTTGATGCATCAAAAGGAATGGTTGAATGGGCCAAGCAAAATATGAAGCTATCACATTTAGAAAATAATAAAATTAGATTTATTGTTGATGATTGTTTTAAATTTGTTGAAAGAGAAATAAGAAGAGGAAATAAATATGATGCAATAATAATGGATCCACCAAGCTATGGAAGAGGTCCAAACAATGAAGTTTGGAAATTTGAAGACAATTTATATCCGTTATTAAATGCATGTTTAAAAATATTGAGCGATGATCCTTTATTTATTCTCATTAATTCTTATACAACAGGGATTAGCAATGTATCATTAGAAAACATTTTAAAAACAACGGTACTTAAAAAATATAAAAAAGGAAAAGTTTCATCAGGAGAATTGGGGTTACCAATCAAAAGAGATAATATGATATTGCCTTGTGGAATATATGGCAAATGGGAAATGTAAATAATTAGTCAAGTTAAACTAAATATATTTAAATAATTGGAGAAAAATAATATAATAAAAATAGGTGATGATCTTATGAAGGAATTAGATTATACGCTCGCTAGAATTGCCAACAATTCTAAATCAAAAGAAGAAAATAGAATAGAATATCAGCATAGAGATTTTATAAAAATGCGTGAGGCAAAGAAGACAAATAGAAGAAATACCTCATTAAAGCTAATCGCTTATGGTATATTTATAGTCGTTACAGTAGCAATAGGTATAGCCTTTATTAAAGCGGCTCAAGATGTACAACAATATGGGGAGTTAGTTCAAGTTGGTTACGATCCTAAAACAAAAGAACCTATTATGGGATACATGTTTGATGGTGAAAAAGTATCACACAGCAAGTTAATTTTCCAACAAGCTGGGGAGCATTTAAAAGAGTTTATAGGAATTGATGATATTAAAAACAATGTTGATGATCTACCTAAAGGGAGGGATTAGCATTATATATCAAAAAAATGATATCATTGAATTAGATGATGGTAATTCATATATTGTTATTGAAACTATCGCTAATA
The DNA here is from genome assembly GCA_964542235.1 of uncultured Muribaculaceae bacterium. Lineage (GTDB taxonomy): Bacteria > Bacillota_I > Bacilli_A > RF39 > UBA660 > DAOPMC01. The sequence goes on from CAZITT010000020.1 coordinate 7,283, forward strand.
AAGGAAATAATTATTATTATTTAATGAATGAAAAAAATAATAAAGATCTTGCCATCGTAAAAGAAATAGAAAAAGATGGTAAAATATATTTAAAAAATACTGATACGAAGGATGAATTTAACAATATTGTAATGGAAATTGTTAAAAAGAATAAAGATAAAATTAAAGATTTAATTGATATCTAATAAAATATTATACATTTTGTATAATATTTTTTATCTATGTATATATATCCTACAACAATAAAAAGCCTGTGTATAATATATAATAAGCAGGTGGAATGGATGAAATCAAACAACACTGAACATGATAAATACGGTAGTGTAGTATCAAATAAAAAAAAGAAAAGAACACGTACAGTGGTATTGGATGATGTAGAATTTTTAGATAAAATTAAAGAAATGTATGGCAGTTCATGTGCAGAATCAATATTTAATATTATTGGAGATATTATTTCAGATGAATTTAGAAACTATCAAAATGAATCCATAGAATTATTTAATAGAATGGGCAAAAATGAATTTCTCGTAGTTTTTGAAAATATAAGTGAAAAAAAGATAAAAGAAAAATTAGAAGAGATAAAGGAATTAATCGAAGAGATATATGTAAAATATAAAAATAGAAAAATTGAAGCTTGTATTTTAAGTTATGGATATCATTATATAGATTTAGATTCACTAAAAAAGAATAGTTTAGATGAAGAATTAGTTAAAAATGGTAATGCTAGAAAAAGAGTACGGCCAATTGACAAAGAAAAATAATTATAGTATAATTTATGCATTAAAACCAATGAAGGGAAAGATTAACAAAATAAAGCATTTTAGAGAACGTTTATTTGGTGAGAAAACGGATGTATTATTTTGTGAACATGGTCCTTAGAGGTGAGGTAATGAAATTGAGTAATTATCTACAGGAATGCCTGTTATCGCATAAACGTATTCTTGTACGTTGGAAAGATTAATATAGCAATATATTAATAAATAAGAGTGGTACCGTAAATATATTACCTCTTAGCATAAGCTAGGAGGTTTTTTAATGAAAGGAAGATGAAAGATGAATGTATTAATAGGAATATCATGGCCATTTGTCAATGGTGATTTGCATTTAGGTCATGCCGCAAGCAGTTTATCAGGAGATGTCATTGCTAGATATCATAGACTAAAAGGAAATAGTGTAGTTTTAGTTTCAGGTTCTGATTGTCATGGAACACCAATTGATATTCAATCAATAAAAGAAAATAAACCAGCAAAAGAAATTGTGGATAAATATCACACTGAAATTTTAAGAGCATTTACGAGGTTGGGTTTTAGTTATAATTTATATAATAGAACGGATGATCCATATCATAAAAAACTTGTTCAAGAGAATTTCTTAAAGTATTATCAAAAAGGTTTAGTATACGAAAAGGAAGAAGAACAGTTATATTGTGGCAATTGTGATTTATTTTTAGCCGATAGATATATTATTGGCATATGCCCAAAATGTGGAAGCGAAATAAAAGGCGATGAATGTGAAAAGTGTGGAAGTTTATTAAGCATTGATGAAGTTAAAGAAACAAAATGTGCAATTTGTGGTTCAAAAACAGCATTAAAAAAGACTAAAAATTTATACTTTGCCTTTTCAAAATTTCAAAAACCTTTAGAGGAATTGGTAGAGCAAAAAAAGAATGATTGGCGAGAAAATGCTGTATTGTTTTCAAAAAGATATCTGTCAGAAGGCATACCAGATAGATGTTGTACAAGGAGTTTAAAATGGGGAATAGATGTACCAATCAAAGGTTTTGAAGATAAAAAAATATATGTATGGACAGAGAATGTAATAGGTTATATTTCTGCCTGTAAAAAATATTGTGAGGCTAATGGTCTTGATTGGGAAGATTTTTGGAAGAATAAAGGCAATAATAAATCATATTTTGTTCATGCCAAAGATAATATTCCTTTTCATACAATAATATTGCCAAGTTTATTGTTAGGACTTGATGATAATTATAAATTGCCTGATAAGATAGTGTCTGATGAATATTTGACAATTGAAGGAGAAAAACTTTCTAAAAGTAAAGGTAACTATATTGCAATTAATGATATTTTAGATCGTTATCCCGCTGATTCCTTAAGATATTATTTATTATCTAATGATCCTGATACCAGAGATTTTAATTTTACATGGACTGACTTTATTAATACACACAATGGTGAATTATTAGGAAAGTATGGTAACTTTATTAATAGGAATCTAGTTTTTATTAATAAATCATTTAATGGCAAGTTAGAAGAATCTAATATTGATCCGATAGTAGAAGCTAAATTAAAAGAATTGTATGAAAAAGTTGGCAATTATATCGATGATAGCAATATTAAAGCAGGAATTAAGCAGATATTTGAATTTATTAATTATGCTAATAAATATTTTGATGAAAAAGAGCCATGGAGTTTATATAAAACTGATATTAAAGCTTGTAGTGATGTTTTATATAATTGTGTTAATATTATCTTTAATTTAAATACATTATTAAGTCCATATCTACCATTTACTAAAGAAATAGTAGATAAATATTTAAATGCTACTAATGATAAGTGGGAATATAAAAAACTGGATGAAGTTAATATTAGCAAAGATATTAAACCAATATATGAAAGATATGATAAGTTAATAATCGAAAAAGAAATAGAAGATTTAAAAAATAAAAGAAATAGTAAGAGTTAATTTTACTATTTCTTTTAACTTAGCGCTACATCTAAAATCATCATAACGGAAAATCCTATTAAAGTAAAAAAGGCCATAACATCTTTTTTCTTATTAGTTTGACTTTCAGGAATCAGCTCTTCTACTACAACATAAATCATTGCTCCAGCAGCAAATGATAATAAATATGGTAAAAGATATCTAGCTTTTAGGGCTAACATTGCACCTAATACGCCAGCCATTGGTTCAACTATGCCACTTAGTTGACCTAATAAGAATGCTTTCTTTCTAGAAATACCTTCTCTTCTAAGCGGAACACTAACTGCAGTTCCTTCAGGAAAATTTTGTAAACCTATTCCAAGGGCTAGTAAACAAGCAGATAAAAGAGTAGCGCCTTCTAATCCATAAGCAAGAGAGCCAAATGCAACACCAACTGCTAATCCTTCAGGAATATTATGTAAAGTAATTGAAAAAATAAGCATTGAACACCTTTTAATACGGTTGGTAGTATTTATTTTTTTCTTTTTTTCTAAAATATCAAATGTTTTATCGCCTATAAAAAGTAATATTCCACCACCAATAAATCCAATAAAAACAACTAACCAGGAAATCATTTTTAAAGTATTAGCGAGTTCAATCGCTGGTGATAACAAAGACCAAAATGAAGCGGCAATCATAACGCCAGCAGCAAACCCTAACATGGCATCCATAATAGTTTTATTTATTCTTTTGAAAAAAAATACTAAACCAGCGCCAATAGCCGTTACTCCCCAAGTAAAAATAGTAGCAATTAAAGCTTGAATAACAAAATTTAATTGACAAAACCATGTTACCATTTTATCACCACACTATAGTATTTTATGAAATAACAATATTAGAGAATGGGCTAATTAATAATTTAAAAAGTTAATGCAAAATGATATTTTTATGCTATACTTGTAATATAGGAAGTGAATTTATGGAAAGAAGTAGAA
>CAZITT010000021.1:0-10659 GCA_964542235.1 uncultured Muribaculaceae bacterium
TAATGTAAAAGAAACTATGGCATAAATATTCGCTTTTATAGATTCTACTGGCCAAGTACTATATATTTCTCCAGATGTGACATTTTTAATATAATCGGTAAATGGAACATAGTAATTAGCAGCATTTGTATAAGTTGGTATTCCATCATGAACTATTATATATTCTGGAATTAATACTCTAGGTAAAACTCTAGTCTCATTTGCTTTTTCTGAATTATTATTTTGAATATTTTCTTCCGGATATCTCCATAATGAATGAGGGGGTAAATCAATTACTTTAGGTACTGCAGCTTTAAGTAGCGTAGATGGCAAATATACATTCTGAATTGAAGTTTCTTCTGGAAGAACTTGAACACCATTTACTATAGTAGTTTGAAATCCCGGCTTTGATACTTCTAAGTTATATACTGAATAAGGTCTTACTTCTTTTTGAGGGGATAATGAATATATTTTTAAAGGAGCATCCAATTCGATAAGCGGTGTTTTACCATTAATATCAGTTGTAAAAATCTCTTTATAATTATCACCAGTAACTGTTACGGTTGCATCACTTACTGGTTGAGCTACATTATCAGCATATACATTTACAATTAAATATCCTTTTTCCATTTATTACACCTCTATTACAATATATTCATAAATAGTTAAAATGTCACCAATCCTTAAAGTTTAAATATAATAATTATAAAGAGGAAGATGGTATGAATAATTATTATAAAATGATGGCCGATTTAGATAATGATGATCAAAATGTTTTAGATAATGTCATTAGAGTTTCTTCAACTACTCCGGTATTAAGTAGACCAACATTAAGGTATAAAGATGAAGGAGAATACGTAAGACAATTGCAAACAGAATTAAAGCAATTAATGTTTTATAATGGTGTTATTGATGGATATTTTGGTGACGAGACTCTTAAAAGTGTTAAAGCTTTTCAAGCTAATAATAAATTGGTAGTTGATGGAGTAGTTGGTAAAGATACTTGGAGTGCTTTAATATATCTTTATTCACCGCTAGCTATCTGTGGCGGAAACTTTCATATTGTGCAACCTGGAGATACTTTATGGAGTATAGCCAGGAAATATAATACAACAGTAGAAGAATTAAAGAGACTAAACAATCTTAACAGTACTTTAATTGCTGTAGGACAAAAGTTAATTTTACCAGGAGGAAGTACTCCTCCATCAAATAATGTTATTTACACAGTTCAAAAAGGTGATACTTTATGGAGTATTGCCAATAGATTTAATACAACGGTGGCTTCAATTAAAAGTTATAATAATTTAACAAGTGACATTCTTAGCATAGGTCAGCAATTAATTATTCCAGGTACTGAAAATATCGTTATGTATACAGTCCAAAAGGGCGATACTTTGTGGAGTATTGCTAATAGATTTAATACAACAGTTGCAGCAATAAAACAATTAAATAATCTTACTAGTGATTTACTTAATATAGGCCAAACACTAAAAATTCAACAAGGATAATATCTAATGATGGTTAGGTATTTTTTTTATGGCTTAAAAATAAATAAACTTTAATAATTGTTATTAAAATTTGATGGTCATATATTATTATAAGGGGGCGATAAGATGGCAACAATAGATAACAGTTCATCAATTGATTATGAGTATAAAATAGATCCTAATGAATCCGCTCGAAGTAAAGAGGAGATAAGTAATACTACTTCTACAAATTTGGTAATTGGAGAATTAGGGATGGTTAAAACTGTTGATAAAAATTATGCTACTATAGGAGATATATTAAATTATACTGTTACTTTAACAAATACAGGTAATATTCTACTTACTAACATAGAATTTAAAGATATAATTCCATCGGGGGCAACTTTTGTTTCAGGTAGTGTAAAGGTCGATTCTCAGTCTCAACCAACATATGATCCAAATGTAGGCTTTAATTTAGGAAGTTTACTAATTTTAGGGAGTAAAGTGGTTACTTTTCAAGCTGAAGTGACTTCGCTACCTAATCCTAACACTATTATAAATAAAGCTACAACTACATATAACTATCTTGTGATAGTACCAATTACTGGTAGCTCTGAAAGTAATACAACAACAACGACAATAAATGTTACAGATTTAGAATTAGTAAAATCGGCTAGTGTGACTGATGTAATGTCAGGTGATACATTAACTTATACGACAGTAATAACAAATAATGGTAATATTAATGCTACTAATATTGAATTTATAGATTTAGTTCCTAGTGAATTATCATTTGTCAGTGGAAGTGTAACAATAAATGGTACACCTCAACCGACATATGATCCAAATGTAGGCTTTAATTTAGGTACATTAGCACCTGGTGATAGCATCACTGTTGTATTTGATACAGTAGTTAACTAATGACTATAAATAATTATAGTAAAATAAAATATTCATTAGGTGAAGAAACAGAATTAAAAAAAAATAGTAATATTGTCAAAGTAAATTTTATAAATCCAATTATCTTTTTTGTAATATGTCAAAATAAAGATATTGTTATTGTTAATATTAAAAATAATAGTGGTAATGCAATTATGAACACTATATATAGAGTTTGCCCAGTTTCAAATTGTGGATATATCAAAGAAGTTCAAATTAATAATAGTTGTTATAAATGCAATGACAAGAGTAACAAGGAAATATATATAGGATGTTTAAAAAATAATGATTCTATAATAATAAAATACAAAAATAAATACTTAAAGGGAGATTCTTTACTTTCTTATAGTATAAAGGTTGGAGATAATTTAATTAGAATGCATATTACTGATAACATTATTAAAACATGCTAAATGTTATGTGTAGTTTGATATAAAGAAAGGGGGGAGTTATGTCTAAATATAAAGTGTGTGTATATGCAATTTGTAAAAATGAGGAAAAGTTTGTTGATAGATGGATGGATTCAGTATTAGAAGCAGATGAGGTAATTGTATTAGATACAGGTTCTACAGATGAAACTGTAAATAAATTAAAATCAAGAGGTGCAAAAGTTACAGTTGAAGAAATAAAACCATGGCGTTTTGATATAGCAAGAAATAAATCTTTAGATTTAGTACCTCTTGATTGTGATATATGTTTTTGTGCTGATTTGGATGAAGTGATAGAACCAGGCTGGCGAAAAGAACTTGAGGATATATGGGATAAGGATACTAATAGAATATATTATAACTATAATTGGAGTTTTGATAAATATGGTAATCCATCAATTAGCTTTTACATAGAAAAAATTCATGATAGAAATAATTATATATGGCATAATCCAGTTCATGAAGTTTTAAAATATATAGGTAAAAATGAAGAAATAAAAAAGACAGCTGATAAAATTACTGTAAATCATTATCCTGATAATTCTAAACCAAGATCACAATATTTACCATTATTAGAATTAGCAATAAAAGAGGAGCCAAATGATGATAGGAATATGCATTATTTGGGTAGAGAATATATGTATAATGGTAGATGGTATGATGCTATAGAAACTTTGCATAAGCATTTAAAGTTACCATCAGCAACATGGCAGCCTGAAAGAGCAGCATCAATGCGATTTATAGCAAGGTGTTATAAGGCATTAAATATGTTTGAAGAAGCAAATATGTGGTTTGAAAAATCAATATTAGAATGTCCAAATGTGCGAGAAGGTTTTGTTGAGACGGCGCTACTACAATATGAACAGAATAATTATCAACGAGCTATTAACCTGTTGAAAAATGCTTTATCAATTAAAGATCGTAGCAAAATTTATATTAATGAAAATTTTTGCTGGGATAGTACAATATACGATGTTTTATCAGTATGTTGTTATAATATAGAAAGTTATGAAGAAGCATATGGCTATGTATGTAAAGCATTAAAATTAGACCCTAAGAATAAACGTATTAAAAAGAATAAACAACTTATTTCTAATAAATGTAATTTATAATAAAAAAAACGACTTAGTCGTTTTTTTTATATTATATTAATACCAGCACTAGCATAACCAACAATTGTATTTACAACAGTTAAACCATTGGCTGTTGCAGAAAATACAAGTAACAATCTATCTTCTGGATTAACTGCAATATTTAATCCTGTAACTATTGCATTTGTTGTCTCGCCTATTGCTAATGGTGCAGATATTGATGGTAAGTTAACTTCCGTACCAGCAATAGGTGAAAAAATATTATCTGGTGTAGAAGAACGATATAATTGAGCTTTAATATTGATATCAGTACTTAAAATTGCTAATGCAACAGTAACACTGAAGTATGCAGCAATTGCTGTTATTGTTCCACTTCTTGGCGCAGAGAAAGACATATTTAATAAAAGACTGCTTCCTGCACCAGTTAAATCAATAGTTGCTCCTAGTACAGTTGCTATTTGTGCACTATTACCAAATCCAATAACTGCTGGAAGACCAGCTACCCCTAATAATAAGGTTGTAAGTGTTATTGGAAGACCAGATGCAAATGGGATTATGGCACCGTTACCAACGGGTCCTGTGGGTCCAGTAGATCCTTGGGTACCTTGAGGTCCGGTAGGACCAGTGGCACCAGGATTACCAGTAGGCCCCTGAATACCCTGAGGTCCAGTAGGTCCGGTAGGTCCAGTAGGCCCAGTAGCACCTCTTGGTCCAGTAGGCCCAAAACAACATAGTGGATATTTACGCCAATTATCATTACATCTATTTTCAAATAATGGGTTTAAATTACTATTCATAATATTGCTCCTTTCATAACATTTTATGAAGTAGCATTATTTTGGATAATAATGATTGTCTATTAATGTAAAATATAATAAATTTATATATTTTTATTTAATATTTAAGGTATTAGTGATATATTATTGTTAGAAAGGAGAATTTAAATGGCAAGATCAGATGAATTAGGAGAGCATATATCAACTCTTACAATTTGTAGTAATTATTATAAAACAGAAGCAGATGTCTTAGGCTATACAAACCCTAATGATCCTAGAATTCTTGAAAATAGAGAAAAAGCCTCTCAATTAGATGCTAAGAAAAAAGAATTAACACCTCTTTTTTGGGAAGCTAGGGCAGTAGAAGGGAAATCCGTAGGTATAAATGAAGAAAATCGAAGAGAAACTTCTAGATAAATATAGTATTTACTATATTTTTTTTTATAGTTATTTTTTATATTTTGTGTCAACAAGTTAGCAAATTCTTGTTTAATTGATAAAGTTTGTAAATTTTATGCTATAATTCGAACTAGAAGGATAGTATTATATGAAAAAAATTATATATTTTTGTTTATTTTTTATTATAATGGCAATTTTTAACATGCCTGTATATGCTCTTGATAGTGATATTACAGGATATGTAAAAGATTATTTTGATAGTGAAAGTCATTTAATTATTAGAATTTATGCAGACGATAATAAATTATTATATGATAGTGTAAATGAAATAGATGGTTTTTATGAAGTACAAGGTGATACTTATTATTTATATAATTCTACAAAGGAAGTATTTACATCATTTTTAACAACAGAAAATAATACATATTATTTTAATAGTTTTGGTATTATGCAAAAAGGCTTAGTGGAAATTGGTGAAGATATTTATTATTTTAATGAATTAGGGGTCATGCAAAAAGGTTTAATAGAATTAGAAGGAATAAAATATTTCTTTAATAATGATGGAAAATTATCCATTGGACTTATTGATTTTAATAATAAGATATATTATTGGGATGGATTAAATTTATTTACTAATGGATTTAAGACAATTGAAGGTAATGTTTATTATTTCAACAATGATGGCGAAGCATTAGTGGGATTTCATAAAATAGGAAAGTATACTTATTATTTTAATGAAAGTGGAATAAGACTTAAAGGTTGGCAAGAAATTAATGGTAATAGATACTACTTTAATTCAAACGGTGTCATGGTAATAGGTTGGCAAACAATATCAAAGAAAATATATTACTTTAATTCATCTGGCATTATGCTTAAAAATTTTCATACTATTAGCAAAAAAGTATATTATTTTGGTAATGATGGAGTTAAAAAATTAGGCTTAGTTAATTACAATGGTAAGTATTATTATATGTATGATGGGAAAATGCTAAAAAACTCATGGAAAAAAATTGATGGCAAAGCTTATTATTTTAATAAATCTGGGGAAGCATTAGTGGGATTTGCAACAATTAATAAAAAAATATATTATTTTAGCAGTTATGGTAGATTGCAAAAAGGCCTACAAACAATTAACGGCAATACTTACTATTTTGGAACAAATGGGGTTATGTATAAAGGATTTAAAACTATTGCTAAGAAAACCTATTACTTTGGTAAAAGTGGCATTATGCTTAAAGGATTTCAAACAATATCAAAAAAAATATACTATTTTAGTTCTGATGGAGTAAGAAAAACTGGTCTTATAAAAGATGGTGAAAAGTATTACTATGTATATAGTAGTGGTAAAATTTTAAAAAATTCGTGGAAGTCAATTAATGGGAAAAAGTATTACTTTAACAAATCTGGGCAAGCGCTAACATGGATTAATAACATAAATGGTAAAATATATTATTTTTATTCTAATGGGAAAATGGCTACTGGCTGGAAAACGTTAGAAGGTAAAACATATTTTTTTGCTAGTGATGGACATGCTGTTAAAGGAAAACAGAAACTCTCTGGTGTTACATACATGTTTGGCAATGATAGCGTTTTAAGTAGTGGTTGGGCATTCACTGATAATCAAAAATATTATATTGATGCTAATGCTAACAAACTAACTGGATGGCAATGGATTGAAGGAAAGAAATATTATTTTAATAAGTATGGTGTAATGTTAAAAGAAAATGCTAAAAAGATTATTGATGTCTCGGTTTGGCAAAAAACAATTGATTGGAATAAAGTTAAAAACCAAGGTGATATTGATGGTGTTATTTTAAGAATTGGTTATAGTGGTAAAACAACTTCAACTCCTTATATAGATAGCTATTTCGTTAAAAATATTGAAAAATTAATTGATTTAAATATTCCATTTGGTATTTACTATTATGGGGCTTCAAAAACAGCAGAAAAAGCTTTAGCTGAAGCAAACTTTGTAATTAGTAATTTAAGTAAATATAAAAAATATTTGTCATATCCGATTTTTTATGATGCTGAGGAAGAAGGAATTACTAAAGAACAATATAAAATTGTGATTCCTACATTTAATGAAAAGTTAAAAGAAATGGGATATGAAGTGGGAGTATATGGCAATTATAGTGCGTTAACTAGTGGTTATTTAAATAGTGGAGAAGTTAAGCAGTATAATATTTGGGTTGCTCAATGGAATTCAACTTGCGATTATGCTGGTAGTTATGTCGGATGGCAATATACTAGTGATGGCAGTATACCAGGTATTGCGGGGCGAGTAGATATCAGTATTTGGTAAAAAAGTCGTTGACTTTTAATATATTTATAGTATAATCTTAACTGGTACATTTTTCTTATATCCCATACAAAAATGAATACCGGGAATATTCATTTTGCGAAATAAGAAAGGAAAGATAAAAATGATTAGTTATATGCAAAGAAAAGAAGATGTTAATCGTAAATGGTATGTTATTGATGCAACTGATATATCACTTGGTAGATTAGCATCAAAAGTAGCCCATATTTTAAGAGGAAAACATAAAGCTATATTTACACCTCATATTGATTGTGGTGATTATGTTATTGTTGTTAATGCTGAAAAAGTTAAATTAACAGGAAATAAATTAGAAGATAAGCTATATTATAATCACTCTAGATATATGGGTGGATTAAGAGTTAGAACAGCTAAAGAAATGATAGCAAATTATCCAGTAGAAATGGTTGAAGTAGCAATTAAAGGAATGCTTCCAAAGGGTAGATTAGGTAGAGCAATGTATAAGAAATTATTTGTTTATGCTGGATCTGATCATAAGCATGAGGCTCAAAAACCAGAAGTATTGGAAATTAAATAGGGAGGTTAATATGGCTAAGAAAGAAAAAATAGTATATTATGGAACTGGAAAAAGAAAAACAAGTGTTGCTAAAGTAAAACTTGTTCCAGGTAGTGGTAAAATAACAGTTAATGGAAAAGATGTTCATGATTATTTTCCATTTGAAACATTAATTATGGATTTAGTACAACCTTTAGAAATTACTAATACAAAAGATAATTTTGATGTGATTGCTGATGTAAAAGGCGGTGGCTTTTCTGGTCAAACAGGAGCTATTAGGCATGCAATAGCAAGAGCATTAGAATTATCAGATATTGATAATAATGATAGCGACACAGGTTTTAGAAAAATCTTAAGAGATACTGGTTTTTTAACCAGAGATTCTAGAAAAAAAGAAAGAAAGAAGTATGGCTTAAAGAAAGCGCGTAAGGCGCCACAATTTTCAAAACGTTAGAGAAAAAGTCATAAGGGTGAAAATTTTATGGAAGATAATAAAAATATGGAAATGAGCTATTCTAGTTTATTTGATGAAGGCGGTCCAGACCATGAAATGTTAAAACAATTAGAACAAGAACGCGCTCCTCTTCCTGATGATGAGGTTGAAAGAATTGCTAGAACCTTATGGGGAAAAGGGATTGTAGAGGACGAAGAAATAAGTAGATAAAACTATTTGCTATACATATTATTAGATAGGTGATAATATGGATAGATATAAAATAGTTTTTTTTATTATTTTATTTTTATTAGTAGGTGTTGGATTTACGTATGCTAAAGTTATGAAAGATGATTTTTCGCTACTTACAAAAGTTATTTATATTGATCCTGGTCATGGTGGAAGAGATCAGGGAACTAGTTACAAAACTATTAAAGAAAAAGATTTAAATTTATTAATTGCTTTAAAATTAAGAGATAAGCTTCTTGAAGAAGGAGCAATTGTATTTATGACAAGAGAAGAAGATATAGATCTATCTAGTAGGTATGACAAAAACAAAAAAAGAGGGGATTTATATCGAAGAATAAAGTTAATAGAGGATAGTAAAGCTGATCTATATCTTTCTATTCATATTAATTGGTTTGATAATCCTAAATATCATGGAATTGATATTTTATATAATGATATAAATGCTGAAAATAAATTATTAGCGGAATCATTATATAATAGTTTAAAAGATAATCTTGACGTTAGAGGAATGAAAACAATAGATGATTATTTGTATCGCAATACTAGAACATTAGGTCTTCTTATTGAATGTGGTTTTTTATCAAATAGTAATGATCGATATAAACTTCAAACTAGTGAGTATCAAGAAAAGTTAGCTGATGAAATAACTAAGGCAGTTGTTAATTATTATAAATAAAATATTAGATATTTCTATCTAATATTTTATTTATCGTTTTTTTATCACTATATGGTATATATTCGTTACCAATTGCCATATAATTATCATTACCTTTACCTAATATTAATACGGTATCTTTAATATTAGCAAGTGATAAAGCTTTATTAATAGCTTTTTCTCGATCTAAAATAATACTATAGTTATTTTTTTTAACTTTTTTAATCATTTGTTTAACTATTTCATTGGGATCTTCATTTCTAGGATCATCTGTTGTTAAAATAACATGATCAGATAAATCAGTTACAATTTTTCCAATTTTATTTCTTTTAGTTTTATCCCTTCCACCAGCGCATCCAACTACTGTAATAATATTTCCTTCTTTAATTGAGGATAAAAACTTTAAAACATTTTTAGTAGCGTTTATGGTATGAGCATAATCAACAATGATGTTATAAGAAACTTTATAGTTTAAATACTCTAATCTTCCTTCTATTTGTTTAATTTTTGATATATATTTAATTATTTCTTCTATTTTAATATTTAAACAATGAATTGCCATAATTGCGGCAACTAAGTTATATATGTTAAATAACCCTAATAATGGACTAGTTATATAATAAGTTTTATCTAAATATGTCAATTTAAACTTCGAATTATTATTATTTAACATTATATCAGAGATAAGTGCTTTAGAATTGTTTTTTAATCCATATGTAATTGTGTTGCTATTACATTTTTTTAATATATATTTAGCATGTTTATCATCTATATTAATGATAGCATAACCATTTTCTTTTATTTTTTTAAATAGTTCGCTTTTACATTTTACATAATTTTTAACAGTTTTATGAGTATTTAAATGATCTTTTGTAATATTAGTTAAAATAGCAATATCAAAAAATAAGCCATCACATCTATTATAAAATAATCCCTCACTAGATACTTCCATGACTAGAGTATGAGCGTTATTATTTTTAGTAATTTTAATATATTTTAGTATATCTTTTAAACTTGGAGTAGTATTTTTAGTGGGAACAGTTTTATTTTTTAATTTAAAACCATTAGTTCCTAGATAGCTACACAATAAAAAGTTTGATAGTAAATCATAAATAATAGTAGCTGTTGTTGTTTTTCCATCAGTACCAGTTATTCCAATTAATTTTATTGTATTATAATCAACATTATAGTATTTACTTAAAATATCATACATAGTTTTATCAGTTTTAATTATTGGGACATTAGTATTAACATTTATATTTTTATCCGTAATTATAGCAGAACATTTTTTATTAATTGCGTCATTTATATATAAAATATCATTTTTATCATGATTAAAAAGAAGGAATAAATGAAGTGAACCCTGTTTAGGACACTTTAATAAAAAGAGAATTTTTGATAAAATAG
>CAZITT010000022.1:0-3408 GCA_964542235.1 uncultured Muribaculaceae bacterium
TACATTCTAACTGGATCATTAATCTTAACATCCTTATTTGATGATGAAGTGTCAACAATTAACTTTTCATCTGTTAACTCTTCAACTTCTCCCCCATCATCTTCATCCCCTGATGAAATTTCAATGCCATTAATGACAAACATGTTATATAAGTCATCTAATGAATCGCTATCTGGCTCAATTCCTTTTAATGCTTCCGCAATTTGATCATATGTAATATATCCTTGAGTTTTCCCTAATAATAATAATTCTTCTTTTCTTTCTTCGAAAGTTTTTATTTCACTAATCACTTTTTTTCAGCTCCCTATTTTGATAAGCCTTATTTTATCTGCTAATTTAGCTTTTTCAATTGGATCGGTTTCTTTATTCATTTTCTCTTTTAACCTTTTAATTTCTTGGTTACAATTATATTCCTCAATCACTTTGAAATAATCATAAATTAAATCAGATTCTTTAAGCTCAGCAAAATTTTCTGTTAATACTTTATCTAGTACTAATCTTAATTCCGGTTTATCGTAAAGATATGTTAAAAAATCAGCTAAAATAATTGTGCCATACATCTTATCATAATATATTATTTCATTAGCTAAATACCTATCTTCCAACATTGGAAGGTAATTTAATTTTTTCTTATACAAGTTAATAATATTTCTATCATTTAACATGTAATATAAAATAGCATAAGATGCCTTTTGATATTTATCAAGGTCATTTTTTTTAACAATTTCTTTTTCAAACGTCTTAATATTACTACATTTTTTAATATTTAGCAACTTATTTCTTAAAAATTCTACATCAAGATCAACTTCTGTTGATAATTTATTTAATAATAATTCTTCTTTTATTTCATCTTTTTCTTTTTTTATTTCTTCTAAAACTTGATTAATATAAGTAGTTTTTTGATCTATATTGCTAAAATCTATACTCTTTTTTAAATATGATATTTTATATTCATTAAAAGATACAGATTCTTCTATCAAATTAAGATAGCTTTCCTTTCCTTTATCAATAATATAACTATCAGGATCATAATCATTATCTAATTTAATTACTTTTAAATTAAAATCATCAAATTCTTTCATATTACCAATATTATAAGTGGCTCTTTTACCAGGATCATCACCATCAAGAGAAAGATAAATATTATTAGACAATTTTTTTAATAAAGTTATTTGTTCTTTGGTAAAAGAAGTTCCCATAACTGCTACAACATTTTTAATGCCGGAAATATATAATCTAATAACATCCATAAATCCTTCTACAACGATAATAAATTTTGCTTTTCTAGCTTCTTCTTTAGCATTATGATAATTATATAAAAGCTCTCCTTTTTTAAATATTTTAGTTTCCTTGGTATTAACATATTTAGAATCACTTTTAGTATTATAAATTCTACCTGAAAAACCAACAACCTTACCTGTTAAATCAAAAAGAGGAAACATGATGCGATTAATATATAAGTCTTTATTGTTGTAAGAAAGACCATAATCACTTAATTCTTTTAAACTATAATTTTTACTAGTAAGAAAATTAAATAATTGATCATCTTCTCTTAGCGATACTCCTATTCTAAAAAACTTAATTGCTTCGTCTGTAATATTTCTTTTCCTTAAATATTCTTTAGCTTCATAACCTAACTTGGTATTTAAATTGTTTTGATAAAGTTTTGATGAAATTTCATACATTTCATAATACTTATCAAGATCATTTTTCTTTTTTATACTAACTGAGCCTATCTCAATTCCTTTTTTCTCTGCTAAAATATGTAAGGCTTCTTTAAAATCTACATGTTCATAATTCATAATAAAATCAAAAACATTACCACTTGTTCCACAAGAAAAGCACTTAAATATTTGCTTTTCTTCCGAAACACTCATACTAGGATTAGTATCATCATGAAAAGGACATACTCCAAAATAATTTTTGCCTTTTTTAATAAGAGGGACATAAGAAGAAATAACATCAACAATATTATTAGCATCTCTTACTTCATTTATTTTATTTATATTATCCAAAATATCCCCTCCTTAAACTAATATTTTATCATATAATTTTAAAATCAAAGTTTGCAAATTATATTTTCCTAATTTAATAATATAACTCTTTTCTTGCTCTTTTTAAAACATTAACTACTTCTTCTTTTGTAAATAATTCATTTCGTATACAATATCGTAAAGCATATAATCTACTTATATATTCTGTTCTTGTCAAAGTAGTTAATTTATTATTATTTTCTCCTATAGTATGATCAAGCATTTTATCTTCAGAACATTTTAAATTGTTTCTATATAGAGGGTTTTGAAAAACTGAAAAATACATTTCATCTAAAAATTCTTGATATTCTTCACTGAATCTATCTATTGGCTTAACAGGAGTATATAAAATACCATCTTTTTGCCAATCATAAGATCTCATTCCTTTTAAATGTACCGCATCAATACCTGAATAGTCATAACAAACCTGTCTTATACTTTCATCATTATATTTTAGCGATTGTATTGCCGCTTCTATCGAATTAACTTTATTACCACAATAATCAAATTTATAAGGATACAAGTTTGACAAAACACGTGATGGAGTTTGTTTCGAATAATAACTAATATCAATATAATCATCGGTTACTCTGATAGGAATATTATTTTCATCTAATCCTATATTTATTGGCATAATTATATGGTTTTCTACTGTTCTCTTTTCTAATATTTTACTCATAAATTATTCTCCCCCTCAGAAAAAACTTTTCAATTATATTATATTATTATCTATATCATATTTTTTCTTGTAAATATTTCTACTTCCTTATTAGCTAATATATTTAGCTGACATTCATCGTTTATCTTAAAAAATCCTAATCCACTAATAACAACATCTTCTTTATATTTTACATTTACACAATTTCGAAATAAATTTTCAGGATCTTTATGTCTAGAACTATTTATTTTTTTCATTTTTAATTCATTACTTGCAAAAATGACAATTACGTTTTTTTCGCCTTCAATATAATCTATTCTAATAATATCTTCTATTAAAATAGATTGATTTTTTTTAATTTTAAATATTTTAGGCTTTATTTCATCTTTAGGTGATATTTTCTTCAACATAATTTGGTCGACATAATTAACAATACTTCTATTATCAACTAATCCTGGAGTATCTATTAAATAAAAATCGCCAATTTCTATTTTTATTTCTTTTAGTGTTGTTGATGGCATTGCTGATATTGATAAAGTTTCATCCTTAGCCATATAGTTTTTCATAAATTTATTAATCAACATACTTTTACCAGCATTAGTATTACCTACGACATAAACATTTTTAGAGTTATGCTTTTTAATTTTTGAATATAATAAATCTAAATTATAATCTTTTAAAGCACTAATTAGAATAATATCAAAAAATCCTAAATTT
>CAZITT010000022.1:3418-8140 GCA_964542235.1 uncultured Muribaculaceae bacterium
CTCCTTAAAATATGCAATTAATTTTTCATCAACAATTGATAATGGCAAAGCATCTCGTTTATTTAAAACAAGAATAATATCATTGTTAACTAAGTATTTTTTTACTTCTTTTAAATTATTTGGTACATTTAATAAATCAACAACATACAAAACTAATGAGTTGGTTTTGCCAATTGCTTTTAAATTATCAATAAATTCATCATTAGATTTAGTTATCATCTGATATTCACCATAGTTTTTCATTCTAAAACATCTAGTGCAATAATCGTTAGTTAAAAGATTAGTAAAACCTTCCAATAAAACGTTATTATCTTGTAATATCGCTCCACATCCAAGACATTTTTTAGCCATAATACTTCCCCTTTTCAAACATTTTTAACTTTTTATATCTTTTTATTATTAACTTTTCAATTATTCGATTAGGAATAGTCCACAATTCTTCTTTATTACAAAATTTATCTACAAAGATAGTAGTGATACCAAATATATTTCCACCTTTTATATCGGTTAACATCTGATCGCCAATAATACACAATTCTTTCTTTGACTTAACAAATTTTAAAGCTTTATTAAAGCCTTTTTGTTTTGGCTTTCCCGCTCTTGTTATATAATCAATTCCATAATAATCTGCAAAAAATATAACTCTTTTAGGAGAAATATTATTTGAAAATAAGATAAGAATAAAATCTTTTTTTAACTGATCAAACAATTTTTTAATATCTTTTTCTGGATACTTATCTCCTACTTTTCTTATTGTATTATCTAAATCAAATAAAATAGCTTTTATTCCCATTTGTTTTAATTTTTGATAATTTATATCATACACACTTTTAAAATACATATCAGGTAGATAAATATTCATATAATCACCAATATTATCATAACACATTTTAAATAAAGAAAAAATAATTAACTTTTAAATTAATTATTTAATAATTATATTTTAATATTTATAATCAAAAATAGAAAAACTTACTAATTAAAAATGTATAAAAAATAATTACTCAAATAACAAATAATGGTATATAATATTATTGGAGGGAAATTAATGCAAGATTAGTTTTCTTATAAAACAACAGCAATGTTGTTTTATTTTTATATACTTAAGTTATTTAATTATTCAAAATATCTATTTTATTTGCTACTATCTGATAATCATTATATCTTTTTTCCACCTTACCAATGATTTTTAAAATATCACCTTTTTTAATAGATTGATTTTTATATATTTTAGGAAATAAAGTAATAGATACATCGCCAGACACATCAGATCCAACAACAAATGCCATTAATTCATTGTTTTTAGTATTTATTTCTTTAATAATATCAACATTTACTATAATATTAATTACTTTATTAAAATGCTTTTTTAATAAAGAAACATCAATAATATTATCTTCTTTTATTTTGTATTTTTCTGTTTTATGGGATGTTAAATATAACCCAAATATCTCTTTTTCTTTTTCTAACAAATATTCTTTATCGTATTCATCAAATATCATTAATTCTGGTTTTTCAATATTTGAGTTTTCTAAATCTTTTATTAAATCTACATAGTTATATATTACTTCTTTATTTTCTATTAATGTTTTTTTATTCAATGAAAAACTATCAAAAAATGATGAAAATACTAATGATTCATATACTTTTTTATTATTAGTTTTATCATATGTTTTTATTAAAAAGTCATATATGTCATTATATTTTGTTATTCTCTTATTTAAAATATAACTAGCAACAACTATTCCAATATTTTTAATTAATGATATTGGTAAAATAATACTATTATCTATTACTTCGTATTTATTAGTACTGATATTTACATCAGGCAATTTAAATGAAATTCCTCTTTTTTTTGCTTCCATGATATATTCTTTAGTTTTATTTTCACTACTTATATTATTAGTTAACAAATTGCTATAAAAATATTTAGTATAATAAACTTTTAAATATGCCATTTTATATGATATCAATGAATAAGAAACAGAGTGACTTCTATTGAAACCATAACCTGCAAATTTTAAAATTAAGTTATATATGTCTTTAGATAAAGATTCACTATATCCATTCTTAATAGAATTTTTAATAAATTTTTCTTCTTCTTGCATTAATAAATCAATTTTTTTCTTACTCATTGCCCTTCTTAAAATATCAGATTCCCCTAAAGAATAACCTGCCATAATCGATGCAATTTGCATTATTTGTTCTTGATAAATAATTATTCCATAAGTTGGCATTAACACTTTTTCCAGACTTTTATCAAAATAATTTATCTCTTCTTTTTTATATTTCCTATTTATATATGATGGGATATTTGCAGATGGCCCTGGTCTAAATAATGCCATTGCTGCAAATATATCTTCCATACTAGTTGGCTTTAAGTCTCTTAAAAATTTCTTCATTCCTTCACTTTCAAACTGAAATATCCCTGTTGTATCACCCATTTGGAAAAGTTTAAAAACATTTATATCATCTAACGGTATGTCATTAAAATTAATTTTTATTTGTTCTTTTTCATTTATATCATTAATTATATTTTTAGTTGCTGTTAAATAACCATTACCTAAAAAATCAATTTTAATTAAACCCACTTGTTCTAAATAATCCATTGCATATTCGGTTTGAATAATATCATTAGTAAAGGTAAGCGGTAATATTTCATCAAGGCTTTTATAACTTATAACTATTCCTGCTGCATGAGTTGACGAATGCCTTTTATTGTTTTCAATTATCCTGGCAATTTCATACATAAGTTTTAATTTATCATCATTATTGATTATATTAAATATTTCGCTGTTTTCTTCTAATTTTTTTAAAGAATCATTAAAGCTTAGTTTTTTACATAAAAAATCAATATCTTTTAATTCAACATTTAATACTCTTCCTACATCTCTTAAAGCTTGTTTAGCTCCTAATGTTCCAAATGTAATAATATTGCTGGTTTTATCTCTACCATATTTATTTATAACATAATCGATAACTATTTCACGATCATCATCTGGAAAATCAGTATCAATATCTGGCAACGTTATTCTTTCAGGATTTAAAAATCTTTCAAACAATAAATTATATTTAATTGGATCAACATCAGTAATTCCAAGCGTATATGAAACTAAAGAACCTGCTGCACTTCCTCTTCCTGGACCAACTAAAATATCTCTTTTTTTAGCATATTTAATAAAATCATAAACAACTAGAAAATAATCACTAAAATTCATTTTATCAATTATATCAAGTTCATATTCTAATCTTTTTAAATAAAAATTGGTAAGATTGTTATTTAATCTTTTACTTAATCCAAGGTAACATAACTTTTTTAAATAATCTTTAGCAATAACATTATTTTCTAATTGAAATTTTGGCATATATATTTCTTTACCATCCAATTTTAAATTACATTTATCACTAATTTTTAAAGTATTGTTCAAAGCTTTGTTACTTGCTAAATGATCAACATCTTCTAATAAATAATTATTTTGATAACTATAATTAATGCCATCTGTAATTGTTTTAGCATCTCTAATCATGTGTAAATATGGTAAATATTTATAGTGATTTGGCTCTAAATATAATGTTTCATTAATAAAAACAACTTCTTTATTTAAACATTCTTTTTCCTCTTTTTTATTGTTAATACCAATATATAATTCATCAAATATATTTTTAAATAAAGAATAATTTTCTATATAATTATATTTTAATATTGCAATTAAACCTTCTCGATATTCTTTTAATTTATCAATATTTAACTCTTTTTGATTTTTTAAAGTTTCTATTTTTATTAAATTTTTATAACCAATATTATTTTTAACATACAATAAAATATTATAATTATCAAAAGATAAATCTAATCCAATAATTGGCTTTATCTTATTATTTATACTTTTATTATAAAATTCCATAGCATAAGATAAGTTGTTATCACAAACAGCAATAGAGGTAATCTTTTTATTTAAACATTCTTTAATTAAGTCATCTATTCTTATTAAAGATGTTAGCAAAGAATAATCAGTTTTAACATATAATGGTATATACATATTAATTACCTCCTTAAAGATATTTTAACACATTTTATTGACTTATAAATAATAATATGATAAAGTTAGAAAGAAGAAAACGAGGAGTGATAAAAATGGCAATTAACGTTTCTAATAGAAAACCAAATATTAAAAATTTAAGATCACATGCCCTTAATACTAGTAAGAAAAAACAAAAATTAAACTTACAAGTTATTAAATTAGATGATGGATCTAAAGTAAGAATTTCCGCCAAAGAATTAAGAACTATGAAAAAAAATTAGTTCTTTTTTTGACTAATTTTTTAACTTTTCTATATTATCTAAATTATTATTTATGTAACTGCAACTAACCAATATATCAGCATCAGTTACATAAGGAAGTACTAAATCATTAATTCCTCCATCAACACTAATTTTGGTATCTACTTTTTGTCTTATTATTTCTTTTTTTAAAGCACTAACTTTATCTTTAGTATCAGTAATAAAAGACTGTCCAGAAAAACCAGGTTCAACACTCATGATAAGAATTAACGATAAATCTTTTAAAAAAGGAAAAATTTCTTCTATTTTAGTCTCAGGTTTAATTGCTACTCCCGCTTTTAGTCCATATCTTTTAATCATATTTACATATTTCATAAAATCTGTTATTTCATAATGGATTGTTATATAACTGACATCATATAATGATAGCTTTTTTATGTATG
>CAZITT010000022.1:8150-10339 GCA_964542235.1 uncultured Muribaculaceae bacterium
CATTAAATGAACATCTATTTTCTTTTTTATCTTTTCTAATATTTTTACCATTTCACTAACAGTTAAAAATTTATTATTAGGTACAAATTTATTGTCCACAATATCTAAATGAATATAATTAGCATTACTGCTATTTAGTTTATCTATTAGTTTAAAAGGATTATCTGATAATATTGATGCTGATACTTCTCTCATAATTAACCTCTTTCTACAAATTTTTTATAATTTTCATATCTTGATTTTAATATTTTATTTTTATTTACGGCTTCTTTTACTTTGCAATTATCCTCTTTGATATGATTACAATTTTTATATGGGCAATGATATTTATCAAATTCAATAAAATAATCTTTAACATTTGAAATGCTTTCAATATCTATATCAGAAAATCCTGGAGTATCTAATACTTTGCCATGACATAACCTTACTAATTCTATATGTGTTGTCGTATGTTTACCTCGGCCTAAGGCTTTAGATATCTCGCCTGTTTTAAAAGATAAATTTTTATCTAATTTATTAATTAAAGTTGATTTACCACTTCCTGTTTGACCTGTAAATACTGTTGTTTTATTTTTAAACATTCTTTTTATTTTTTTTAATTCATTATTATAAACTACCAAATATCCTATTTTTTTATAATAATTCATAATCTTTTTTAACTCATTCAATTCTTTTTTAGTTAATAAATCTTTCTTAGTTAAACAAATAATTGGTTTAATTTTGTTATATTCTAATATTATCAAAAATTTATCAAGTAAATTAGTAGAAAAATTAGGATCTTTTAAACTGGTTACAATAAAAGCTTGATCAATATTAGCAACTTTTGGTCTAATTAAAGCATTTTTACGAGGAAGTACTTCTAGTATATATTTATTATCAATATCAAAGATGACATAATCTCCTACTAAAGGAGTGATATTATTTTTTTTAAATTTTCCTCTACTTTTACATACATAACTTCCATTACTATAACTAACAGTATAATCATTGCTTATAATTTTTATAATTTGTCCCTGCATTACTAACCACCTGCTGGTACGGTTGTTGTTATATCAATTTCTTCTTCTAAAGCTTGAGGAGCTTTAGCAACAACTATTTTTAAAGTAGTATTACTTAGTATTTCACTTTTTGCTACTCGACTTTGAGAAATAATTGTTCCTGGTTCATAATCTGATGTTTCCAAATACGAAATAGTTAGAATAATTTGATATTTATCGGCAAATGTTTGAACTTCTTCTACTGTCCATTCATCTTTTACAAAATCAGGATACTTATTGACATCTTTTGGAATATATAAAGTAATAGTATCTCCTTTTTTAAGAATTGTTTCTGGATCAACACTTTGCCCTATTATTTCTTGAGCATCGTATTCTTTTTCTTCTTCACCTGCTACAACTTCAACTTTCTTTTCTTCGATGATAACCTCAATACCGTAAACTGATTCTAAATAAGTCTGAACTTCTATATAATTTTTACCTATTAAATCTTCAACTACATATTTAACCATGCCAGTTGAAACATATAGTGTTATTTCTTTTGATTTTTTAATTGTTCTACCAGCGGCTGGCGCCGTTTTTACTATTAATCCTGCTTCTATCTCACTGTCAGCGATTTCAATCGTATCGACCGCTATTGTAAATCCTTCATCTTTTAATTTTTTTTCTGCTTGCGCAACAGTAAGCCCTTTTACATCTGGAATTATTCCTTCTTTTGATTCAGCTAATAAAGGATAAATAAAGAATATTCCCGCAAGAACTAATGCTAAAACTCCAAAAATAGCAAACAACAAAATTACCTTACTATTATTTTTTTTATCTGAATCATCAGTGACATGTTTAACCAAGCTGTTATCAATATCTCCTGATAATTCAATAGCTTTTGGATCATCCTCAGAAACATCATTATATTTTAACATTCTAATTGGCTCATTTAATCGTTCTTTATTTAAACAAGTTTTTAAATCTTCGTACATCTCTTTAGCATTATTATATCTATTTTTAGAATTTTTAGATGCTGCTTGTCTAACTATATTATCTACACTTTGTGGAATGGTTGGATCTTCTGTTTTTACTGATGGTATTTCTTCCTTTAAATGTTTTAGAGCTATTTCAACAGCATTTTCACCACGAAATGGTAATTTCCCGGTTAATAATTCATACATCATAATGCCAAGCGAATAAATATCACTT
>CAZITT010000023.1:0-10234 GCA_964542235.1 uncultured Muribaculaceae bacterium
TCTTTAATACATACTTTCCTATTTTTGCTTTTTTATTTATTTTTAAATTTTCCATATTCTTTCCCCTTTATAAAAATCGCTTCTATTATACCATATTTTCCCTTTTTTGTAAAGATTAGTGCTTTGATGTTATGTATTTTTATACAACCTATTTACAATTTATATTTATTTTATTCTTGTTCTCATATAAAATGTGCTACATCCTTTACATCTTTGTTCAAAAGAAGGATCTTCATCCCATGTTTGATAATCTCCATCTGTTGAATAACCATTACAGCGTCCCTCTGTTCTTGAGGTGCCATATCCTCTAAATATATTTAAGGGACAAAATACATATTTTACAGCATGTCTAACATTCATTAAATTTATTTTCATTATTGATATTTCTCCTTTATATAAAATTGTACTACATAATTTCAAAATATAGAAGTTTATTTACTTGATACTTCTATAACTTCATATAGACAAATTAAATTCGACAATATTAGCTTAACATCTTATTATAATATTAAAAATGGAATGGATGCGATATAAATGCCAAAATTAGATTCATCAATTACTAAAATTGAACAATTTATTAAAGAAAAAACAAACAATGATCCAGATGTTATATATAAAAGAATATCATTCTTTAATTATAACCTTTGTATTATTTTTCGTGAATCAGCGACCAGTAGAGATATAATTAATGACTTTATTTTAGAATTTTTAGAAGAAAGACAATTTCGTAGTGGAAAAAATATAAAAAATATTTTTAATTTTCTAGAAAGTAATGTTCCTGAAAACAAGGTTGTTCAAATTGATAATTATGAAGATTTTTTCTATAATTTATCAAGTGGCTTCACCACCATTTTTATCGATGGTGAAAAAAAAGCCTTATCATATGAAAGCCGTACTAATTTAAACAGCAATATTTCTACAGCGCAAAATGAAAAAGTTATAAAAGGGCCAAAAGATGCTTTTACTGAAAATTATCAAATTAATATTGGCATGATAAGGAAAAGAATTAAGAGTGAAAATCTTTGGATTGAAGAATTAAAAGTAGGAAAACTAAGTCAAACCAAAGTTGGAATACTATATATAAATGGAATAACCAGTAAAGAATTAGTAACTATGGTAAAAGATAAAATTAGTAAAATAAATATTGATGCTGTTTTAGATAGCAATTATATTATTGAAACAATAACAGGAAATTATAAAAATGCTTTCCCGACAGTTATTTATACGGAAAGACCAGATCATGCAACTTCACAACTTTTAGAAGGTAAAATTGCTATTGTTGTTGAAAATTCACAATTAGTTATCATTTTACCAGCTTTATTTGTAGAATTATTTCATAGTATGGAAGATAATTATCAAAAACCTATAAATGCTAATTATACAAGGGTTATTCGCTTAATGGCTTTCTTAATTACTGTTTTGACCCCTGCTATTTATGTTGCTATTACAACCTATAATCATGAAGCTATCCCTTCTGCTTTACTTATTAATTTTTCAATTCAGCGAGATGGTGTTCCTTTTCCTACTATTATGGAAGCCCTTCTTATGTTAATAACATTTGAAATTTTAAAAGAAACTGATACTAGAATTCCTGTAGCTATTGGTAGCTCTTTATCAATTGTAGGAGCTCTTGTTTTAGGGGATGCTGCTGTTACTGCGGGAATTGTCTCGCCTATTATGGTCATTGTTATTGCAATTACTGCTATTAGTGGGCTTATCCTATCTTATCTTGATGCTAAAAATGGCATTAGATGGTGGCGATTACTATTTTTAATATTTGCCTCAATATTTGGTATTGTTGGCATTGTTATAGTCGGATTTATTTTTATAGTTAACCTTACAAGCATTAAATCTCTTGGCATTCCATATCTAACTCCAATCGCTCCTACTATAGGAAAAGATATGGGGGGAAGTATTTTTGTAACAAATAAGAGTCGCTTCTTTAAACGCCGTTCTTGCAATTCTAAAAATATAACTAAAGGAAGAGACTATAGCGTATGAAAATGAAACGTTTAATAATTATTCTTATTTTTATTTTTTTAACAACTGGTTGTTGGAATTATCGTGAATTAAACGAAATGGCCATTGTTGGTTCATTTGGAATTGATTATAACGAAAAAAATGAAATGTTTGTCGTTAGTGCTCAAATTTTTAATGCTAAGAAAACCTCTACAGGAGGCCCATCAGTAAGTGGCGACTCATCTCCTGTTACTGTCTATGAAGCAGAAGCTAAAACCGTTCACGAAGCTCTCCGAAAAATAACATATAAATCACCAAAAAAACTTTATATTGGACACCTTGATATTGTTATCTTTGGTGAAAATTTTGTAAGAAGAGGCTTTATTAATGGGGTTGACTTCCTATTTAGAGATGATGAATCAAGAAAAGATTTTGATATTCTTATTACAAAAGATGTGAAAGCAAGTGATATTTTAAAAGTATTAACTTCAAGTATAACAATTCCTTCAATCAGTGTAAAAAATAACATAAATTCAAATAGCACATATAAAGGTACAATTGTCTCCATTTCATTTGATGAATTTCTATCAAATTATTATACTCAAGGACATGAGCCTACACTACCAGTTATCACCATAAGCGGAAATGTTAAGGAAAGCGAATCAATTGATAGTACAAAATTATCAACACCTAAAACAGAACTTGTGTTAAATGGCATGGGTGTATTTAAAGAAGACAAACTGATTGGCTACCTTACTGAAGAAGAAAGTTTAGGCTATACTTTTACCGTTAGTAAAATACAAAATACCGTTATTTCTTTTAAATGTGACGATAAAAATTATGGTTCAATGGAAATAATAGACTATAAAAGCAAAATTGGAGGAGAAATAAAAAAGGAGAAACCAATAATTGAAATAAATATAACCGCTAAAGGAATAATATCTGAATATAATTGTCAGTTAGATCTTAAAGATCCTAAAAACATTGAAAAGGTTAGTGAAATGGCTTCAAACCGCATTAAAGAGATCGTCGAATCAGTAGTTAGTGCAAGTCAAAAAAAATATAATAGCGATATATTTGGCTTTGGTGAAATATTTTTTCGTAACAATTATAAGTATTGGCAAAAAATTAGTAAAGATTGGGACAATATGTTTCCTAATTTAGAATATAAAGTTAACGTTGACGTTGAACTATCTAATAAAGGATCAATTATAACCTCAACTAAAGGAGGAGAAAAAATTGGAAGATAATAATCCCCGAATTAGTGCCACACAATTTTTAGTACTTGGTATTATGATAGGAAATGCTTTGTTTGTTGGTATGGGCAATATTATTCTTGTTCAAATAGCAAAAGAAAACACCTGGATAGTAGCTATATTAGGAGCTATCGTAGGCATCCTACCAGTATTAATCTTAGTTAAAATAATGAATTATAAGCCTTCATTAAACCTTATAGAAAAGATAAAAGTCCTTTTTGGTCCATTTATAGGCCACATAATTAATTTTATTATAATTATTATTGTAAGCTTTTGTTTTATAATTACTACATGGTCTGTTTGTGAATTTGCAACAACAAAATATTTAAGTGAAACTCCGTTTTTCTTTGTTTCTTTACTATTCATAATTCCCGTTATATATGCTGGATTAAAAGGTATAGAAACCATTAGTAGAACTAATCAAATGCTTTTTATAATTAATACAATTCTATTTGTTATAATAACCTTTTCACTCTTACAATTTGTTGAAATAAAAAATATAAAACCAATACTAGCAGATGGCTTTAATCCAATTATTAAAGGTGTATATCAATTTATTACTTATTGTTTTACACCATTTATAACATTATTAATAATACCAAAAACAACTATAACAGAACAAAAAAAAGTTAATAAATTTTTTATCTTAGGATATATAATAGCAGCTGCAAATATGATTATAGTATTTTTTGTAGGAATGAGCACTCTTGGTGTCAATATCTCTTCAATGTATAGATATCCAGAATATTATGTTATTAAAAAAATATCAATTGGACAGGCATTCGATAATATAGAAAATTTTTTATCCGTACATTGGAAATTTTATTTGTTTGCTGTTAATATGTTAAGCATTTACTATTTAAAACAATATTTAATTGATATCTTTAAAATTAAGAAAGAAAAAACTAAAAATATCGTTACAGTCATCATTGGCCTTGCTGTTATTATAATTGTTAATTATATATTTCCTGTTTCTACGGAAGGCAATTATTTTATGAATCATTTCTTTCCATGGACTTTTGGTTTAGCTCTTTTAATTATAATCACAATTATAATACTTAAAATTATTATAGATAACAAAAAAGAAGAGAAAAATATTAATACATAATATTTTTTAGTGCTTAATTCTATTTAAGGGCATACTGTCTTTTTTATTTGATTTAAACAAGCTATAAGTTCCTATTAAAACAGTTGAAGTTAAAAATAAATTTTCAATAACACTACCATTAATATTTAAGTCAGATGCTATTTTAATACAAGTCCAAGTAGGAATTAATCTTGATAAAAAATATAAAGTTTTATTTTCTTTACTAAGTTTATAAATAAAATCACCTCAGTTTATCTTATGTCAAATAAAAAAGACCTTTACTAGCATCTTAACTTTTTACTTTATGAAACTCTAATCTCAATTTATCGGCTACTGTTACAATGAATTCCGAATTAGTAGGCTTGGCTTTATCAATATCAACACTATGCCCAAATATTTCTTCCATTAGATCCCAGTTTCCTCTATTCCAACTAACTTCAATAGCATGTCTTATTGCCCGCTCTACTCTTGAAACTGTTGTATCAAATTTCCCGGCAATTTCTGGGTATAATTCTTTAGTAATTCCTCCTACTACTTCTGGTCTATTATATATTATTGATATTCCTTCTCTAATATATTGATAACCTTTAATATGAGATGGTAATCCTAATTCATGTAATATTTTAGTAATTGATATTTGCAAATTATTATGATAAATATCAATTGATTTATTTTCATAAACATTATCATCAACTGAGTCTAATATTCTTTTTTCCAGTTCCATTAATTCAAATGGCTTTAAAATAAAATATTGAATCCCAAATTCTGATACTTTTCTAATAATATCTGGTGAATTATACGATGTCAAAACAATAACCTTTATATCTATTCCTTCTTTTTGTAATTCTTCTAAAACATAGATTCCATCTTTTTTGGGCATTATTAAATCTAAAATTACTAAATCAACTGCATTAACTGAATTTTTTATTAACTCAAAACCCTCTTCTCCATTATTAGCACTAGATACGACTTTAATGCTATCATGATTTTCGAAATACTCTTTTACCATATTGACTAGTTCAATATTATCGTCAATCATTGCAACATTAACTTTTTTCATATTCTCTCCCTTCAATATTACTGCCGTATGTTTATATTCTACTACTAATTTTTTTATGTGTATATAGCAAAAAAGTACTAATTTTGTCGAATTACTGCTTTTATATTTTATTTAATATTTTTTTTACTTTATCAATATTACTACTTGCACTTCCTATTAGTATTCCATCAACTATTCTGCTTTTTAATATTAATTTAATATTATCTTCTGCTACACTTCCACCATATATTACTTTAATATTAACACCATAAAATTTTATAACTATTTCTTTTATTAAATTTAAGGTTTCTTCTATTATTTCAATACTTGCTGGATTATTACTTCCTATCGCCCATATTGGTTCGTAGGCTATTATAATATCTTCTGTTATATCAAGATCTTTAAATGCATCTTTTATTTGTTTTAATAACACTTTAGAGGTTTTATATAAAGTTCTTTCTTCTAGTGTTTCCCCTATACATAAGATAGGCGTTAATCCATAATAAATAGCATCTTTTAGTTTTTTATTAATCATCTCATTATCTTCTTTAAAATGAATTCTTCTTTCACTATGCCCTATAATAACATAAGAAACATTTAGTGACTTTAATTGATATCCAGAATTTTCGCCAGTATAATTGCCTTTTTCATCATAGCCCATATTCTGAGCTCCTAATTTGAAGTCATATTTACCTTCAAAATATGGCAAATAAATACTACTTGGACAAATTATAAATTCATAATCTTTAGGTAATATTTCTTTTATTTCCATTATATATTTTTGAACTTCATCTTTTATCAAATTCATCTTATGATTTAATACAATTTTTTTCATATAATTCACCCTTATTTTTCTTTAATATATTTTAATCCGGGGAGATCTTTATTTTCTAAATAGCTTAAGGATGCTCCCCCCCCTGTTGATAAGAAATTTATTTTATCTTGATAATTAAAATTATTAGCTGCTGCTACGATATCTCCACCACCTAAGATACTATAAATATCACTATTTGCTAAATATTTTAAGATTTCTTTGGTTCCTTCTTGAAAGTTTAAAAATTCATATACTCCAAGTGGTCCATTCCAAAAACAAGTCTTGGTCTTTTTTAAGTTTTCTTTAAACAAATTAACAGTTTTAGGACCAATATCTAATCCCATTTGATAATCTTTTATATCTTCTACTATCATTGGAGAAATATCTTTATATTCATTAACAACTTTAAAATCTATTGGTAAAATAATTTTATTTTTATAATTTTTTAAAATACCTTGACAAAACGCTATTTTTTTATCTTCAACTAATGATTTACCAACATTAATATTACTAGCTTTTAAAAAAGTAAATGCCATTCCACCGCCAATAATAATTTTATCTACTTTTTTAATTAAGGTGTTAATTACACCAATTTTATCTGATACTTTAGCCCCACCCATTATAATAGTGAATTCTTTATCTGGACTATCTAATTTATCTAATTCATTAAGTTCTTTTTCAACTAAAAAGCCTATAGCACTTTCTTTATTCATTGAAATTCCCACATTAGAGGCATGAGATCTATGCAATGTACCAAAGGCATCATTTATAAATAAATCACAAAGACTAGACCAATATTTACCAAGTTCTGGATCGTTTTTGCTTTCTTTTTCGCCATTTAAATCTTCATATCTAGTATTTTCTAATAAGATAGCGGATCCATAACTCATGTCTTTAATAGCATTTTCTACTTCAATTCCTCTAGTTTTTGGAATAAATGTTAATTTATTATCTAATAACTGATTCAATCTTTCGCCAACAATTTTTAAACTGTTATCTTTTTTATCTTCTTCAGTTTTTACTTTTCCAAGATGAGAAAGAATTATTACTTTGGCTTTTTTATCAATAGCATATTTAATAGTTTTTATACTTTCTTTTATTCTGGTATCATCTAATATTTTACCTTCTTTAATTGGAACGTTTAAATCTGATCTAATAATAATAGTTTTCTTTTTTAAATCATAATCTTTAATACTAGCTTTCATATTTTATCACCAATTATATTTTATCATATTCTAAATTAAAAAAAAGTGATAAAATATAATAAATGTATTAAAAGGAGTTTGAAAAATGAGAATAGGATTATTTACTGAAGTTTATTTCCCTTATGTAAGTGGTGTAGTTACCTCAGTTGATTCATTAAAAAGAGGACTTGAAAAAAAAGGACACGAAGTTTTCATCATTACTACTTCGACTGATGATATTAGATATAAAATTGAGGATGATGGGCACTTAATCAGAATACCTGCCATAAAAATTGGCATAAAAGGAGTTCGTATCGCCACTCCAATTCATAAAAAGACATTAAAATATTTAAAAAACTGTAATCTTGATATAATTCATACCCAAACAGAGTTTGGCGTTGGTACATTTGGAAAAATAATAGCGAAAAAATTAAGAATTCCTCATGTTCATACTTTTCACTCACTATATGAAAGATCAAATAATATTAATTATATTACTCATGGTCTTTTCCCAAATTTAAGTCTTAAATTTTTACAAAAGTATATGAATAATTTTTTTAATAAAGATATTAAAAAAATAATAGTACCTTCCATTAAAACAGAAGAAAGTCTTAGAAATTTTTATAAAGTTAAAAATGAAATCATCGTTATTCCTAATGGCATAGAATTAAATAATTTTTATAAAGAAAATTACTTGGAATCAGATATTAATAATCTAAAAAAGAAATATAAAATTGCTAATAAAGACTTTGTAATTTTATATGTAGGAAGATTGGGAATAGAAAAAAATATTGAATTTTTGATTAAAAATCACTTAGAAATAATAAAGAAAAACAAAAACATAAAACTACTATTGGTTGGGGGTGGTGATTACATCAAAAATCTAACTAAAGTGATAGACGAATATGGACTTAATGACTATATTATTTCTACAGGAGGCATACCTCATAATGATATCGGTATTTACTATCAATTAGGAGATGTTTTTGCAACTGCCTCAACATTTGAAACACAAGGATTAACTAATGTTGAAGCATTAGCATCATCAATTCCTGTTGTATGTATTAATGATAAAAGTTTCACTGAAGTTGTTATTGATAATTATAATGGATTAATTTTTAACAATGATAAAGAATATATAGAAAAAATTCTTGCAATTGCAAAGGATAGAAAAAAATTAAAAATGATGAAATTAAATGCTAGAATGAGTATCTCTAAATTTAGTGTAGATAAATTCAGTGAAGATGTTATCAGTTGTTATCTTAAAGTTATAGAGGAAATTAAAAATGGCAAATAGTAGTAGAATTAAATTTATTGCTCATCGAATGAATATTGGCGATGATGATGATTTTACCAATAATTACATGGATAATAGTTTTGAAGCTTTAGAATCACTTTGTAAAGAAGATCCTTTATCTAAAATAGCAGGATTTGAATGTGATCTAAGATTAACTAAAGATAAAAAGCCAGTAATTGTTCACAATAAAAAAGTAAATGGCATTGATATCGATAGTTTAACTTTAAATCAGTGGGATAAATTAAAAATAAAGGATAAATTTTTATCTAAGTATGATTTAACTAAACCTCTTAGCTTTTTACTAGGTGAAGTGATGTTATCTAAGGATTTAAAAATAATAAGAAAAATTTATAAAGAAAAATATTACAAAGAATGTTTTATTTTATCAGCAAATAAAATGTTCGATTATTTAGTAAATATGAATTATCAAGGAGAGATAATCCTTGAAATAAAAGAAAGCGATAAAGATACTAAGAAAATTGCAATTAATCTTTTAAACAAGTATAAAGATAAATTAAATATTATTGTTCATAGCTATCACGAAGCAGTTTTATTAAAAATTAAAGAAGAAACAGATTTAAAAATTGGTTTACTAGTTGATGCTTTCAAACTTACTCAAAAAATAGATATTAATTCAAAATATATTGAAAAAATGCCATTTGACTTTTATTCAATCGATTGGAAAAAATTAAATACCAGAATTATCTTAGATTTAACAGAAAATAACAAAAATTTATATATTTGGAATATTTTAAACGAAGCTGAATTAAATATTGTTTTAAACTTACTAAATAAAGTTTATAAAAGAAAAGGCATATTACTAGAAAACATAGGATTAATATCTGATATACCTTTAATTCTATCTAAATATGTTGATAAGAATGTTACTACAAAATTATTCCATAAAAAAATAGCTAATAAATTTGAACAATTAAACAAAAAAGGATTATTGTAAAAATTACAATAATTCTTTTATTTTTAACCAATATTTCGCTGCCCTTACCATCTGAGCACTATAACCCATTTCATTGTCATACCAAGCTATTATTTTAACTAATTGTTTGCCATCGACTTCTAAAATAGAAGTACAACTTAAATCAACAATTGCTCCATACAATTCACCAATAACATCGCTTGAAACAATTGGATCATTGGTATAAGTTATTGTTTCATTTGTATTATTTATAAATAAATTATTTAATTCTTCTACTGTTGTATTTTCTTTAAGCTCCAATATTAAATCTATTACTGATCCTGTTGTAACTGGCACCCTTAATGCATTACCTGATAATTTATTATTTAAATTTGGCAATACTGCACCAATTGCATCGGCTGCTCCTGTTGAAGTTGGAACAATATTGGCGGCTGATGCTCTTCCTCTTCTTGATGATATGCCTTTTTTATGAGCAACATCTAAATTGGCTTGATCATTTGTATAAGCATGAACAGTAGTCATATAACCTTTTACAATCTTCAAATTGTCATCTATTACTTTTAATACTGGTGCTAAACAATTAGTAGTACAACTAGCAGCTGATATTATCTTTTCATCACCATTTAAAATTTCTTCGTTAACATTATAAACAATTGTTTTTAAA
>CAZITT010000024.1:0-9754 GCA_964542235.1 uncultured Muribaculaceae bacterium
TATCGACAAAGTTTATTAAAAATCCATCTAAACTAATACTTCCTTCAACAATATCTCTTGTTGTTCCTGCAATATCTGTAACAATTGCTTTTTCTTCATCCAATAAGATGTTTAAAAGGCTACTTTTTCCAACATTTGGTCTTCCTATTATTGCTACATTTATTCCATTTTTTATTATTTTTGAATTTTGGGAATTTCTTAATATTTTCTCAAACTCTTTTTTTATTTCTTTTATTATTGTCTCAACTTTATTATTGGTTATTTCTTCTATATCTAAATATTCAGGATAATCAATATTAACTTCAATTGATGATAATAAATCTAATAACTTATCTCTTAATTTTTTTATGGCATTAGTTGTTGTTCCTTTTAAATTATTAATCGCAATTTTTCTAGCTTCCTCTGTTTTAGTTGAAATTAAATCCATTACCGCTTCGGCTTTTATTAAATCAATACGCCCATTTAGAAATGCCCTTTTAGTGAATTCTCCTGGTTCGGCTAAACGACATCCATTTTTAATTAATAATTCAAGGATTTTTTTAGTGGTTGCTATTCCTCCATGACATGATATTTCAACTACATCTTCTTTAGTAAATGTTTTAGGTGATTTCATTAATGATACTAATACTTCATCGATGCTTTCTTCTTTATCACAAATAAAACCATAGGTTATTGTATGGCTTTCTTTTTTTGATAGATTACCAGTGAAGATCTTATCAACAATTTTAATAGCATTATTGCCACTTACTCTAATTACTGAAATAGCTCCTACTCCTAAGGAAGTTGCAATTGCCGTAATTGTATCATTCATATAATTCACCTCTTTAATTCGTTCTTATTATAATATAAAATGTTTAATTTTACAATAAAAAAAGAGTTGCAACTCTTATTTTCTAACTCTTTCTAATTTTATTGTAGTTATATCATGAGCTATCATATTTTCATCAATAAAACCAAATAAAGGCGTTGGTGCTACAAATTTTCTAATGCCACTACTAATTACCATTTTAGCTTCATCAACATCGTGAAGTCCTCTACATTTATCAAATACTTGAAGAAAATTACAGCCTTTTTGGCCACAGCAAATACCTTTAGATGATTTAATTATTCCACTTTTTAACATAAATTTTGGTATTAAGCCACCATGAGCATGACCACAAGTATATAAATCAACATTTTCTGTTTCTTCTTTTAGGGCTTCCATTACAGGAGGATGATAAATAATATGTGGGGTATGAGATTGCACTATATTAAATTTTTTACTTAAAAATTCAAAATTTGCTTTTCTAAAATCTCTAATATAATAATAATCCCAATCTTTTTGATTTTTTTCAAAGTAAACTTCTTGATTGGGATTAAAACCAAATATTGCTAGCTCTTCTACTTCTTTACTTGTATTATTTAATATTTCAAAGCCAAGTTTTTCTGCTAAGCTTTTAAAATATTCATCTATATATAAAGCACTTAATTCTTTTCCTTTAAATAAATCGTGATTACCATATGTAAAGAAAACTGCTACTTTTTTGCCATCTGTTCTTCTTAGATTTGTTAAACTACCCAATAAATATTCTATTTTATATCTATTTTCTTTATTTAAAAGATCATCTGCTCCATTAATCATGTCACCACATATTAAAACAACATCTGGATTTTGCAACTTTATTTGTTCTATCACTTTTTCTAGTAACCGATAACTTACCGCTCTAGTAACATGTAAGTCTGAAATCAAAGATATAACATAATCTTTTAATAGTTTATCACTTTTAACTGTATATTGTTCATTATAAATTTTCATTTTATCTTCCTTTTTTTATTATTAATAATTCCGTATCATTAGCCGTAATTTTTTCTAAAGTGTTAAAAAAGATATTATCATGAGTATATTTTCTAAATCCTTGTGATATAAATAAATATCCTCTACCAAAGGGTTTTATTCCTCGACATGGAATACCTGGTTTCATTTTTACTCTTGGAGTTATAAACAAGCCAATATCTGTATTTTTATATTTTTTATCAAGAAGTTTTGGTAAATATCCATCATGTAAATGCCCCGTTATTACCAAATCAGTATTATATTTAAAATCATCAATACCATCTATTACTTCATTTTGTAATATAGCAAGCGGTGAATGAGCTATTAAAATATTGAAGTCAATATTTTTCATTTTTAATCCACTTTTTTTGTAATCTTCTATTATCATTTTATTAACTTTTTTATTATTATAAGTCAAATAAGTTTCAACTCTTGGATTAAAACCTGTAAATGTAATATTATTTATTTTAATTTGCTTGTTATTTAAAAAATATATATTCTTAAAATTATTATATTTTTCAAAATAATCTAAAGTCTCTTTGATTTCTTTGTTTCTTGATTTAGTTAAACAACTATTACTTATTTCATGATTACCAGGAATTACTATCACTGGAGAGATCTTTGATAATTTTTTAAAGATATTTTCAAAAAATAATTCTTCTTTTTCATTATTAATAAACTTATTTGTTTCTATCATATCGCCTGGAATTATTATGAAATCTGGTTTAATTTTTTTACATTGACTTATTAAATTTAAATATATCTCTTTATTTAAATGTTCGTGATAATGCAAATCTGATACTACAAATATTTTTAAACATTTGCTTGAATTATATTTTTTTATACTAAAATAATTTTTTTCTAAATAGAATTTCTTTAAAATATATTTATTTTTCATTTTATCACTTCTTTTTCGTTCATATTATATCACTTATTTTAGATTTTTCAATAAAAAGGAGAATTTTATTTCTCCTTATAATTATTTTTTATATCTTATTCTTTGTAGTATTGTTTTATTATCTCTAAAAATTACGTATGGTGCTTTAGGTTCTTCGATCGTTACTTTTAATGAACTAAAAGAATTAGCAATTGGTGCTAATACCAACATACTTGCTAAAATAATAGCACCGCTTTTTATATTTATATTTTTTACCATATTATCCCCCTAACCTTTAATTTTCTTTTGGCTTAATTACAACATATCTGTTTGGTTCTTCACCTTGAGATACTGTATCAACATCTTTACTATCATTTAAAATATTATGAATTATTCTTCTTTCATAAGAATTCATTGGATCTAATTTTACTGATATTTTTGTTCTTGCTACATCTTTAGCTGTATATTTCGCTAGTCTTTCTAATCTAGCTTCGTTTTTTTGTTTATAATCACTTACATCTATCATAAAATTATAATTATCATTTATTTCATTATAAACAGCTGTTCTTATTATTGTTTGAATGGCATCGATTGTTCTTCCATTTTTTCCAATTAGAATACCATTATTTTCTGCTATTAATGTAAAAATGATGTTATCTTTTCTTTTTTTAGTTTCTATTTTAGGATCTAATCCCATATTTTTTACTACTTCAATAATCATATTTTTAATAAAATTATTTAAATCTTCTATTAAAATAACTTTATATTCTTCTTTTTTACTAAACAATCCTTTTTTTTGTTCTTCTGATGCTAAAATTACTTCGGTTTCTTCTTTATCTAATGTGCTTTTTATTTGTTTTAAAATATCTTCTTTATCTTTTCCTACAAAACTATGCTTTTCTAACATCATTATTACCTCTTTTAACTAAAATATTTTGTAAAATGGTAAATCCACTTGATATTGACCAATAGATTGCTATGGCTGATGATAATCTAAATGAAACAAATAATACAAACACTGTCATAAATATCGACATAGCCTTTGTTTGTCCGCCTAAGGCTGCTGTATCGTTTGAGGTATTTTTAAATGAAAAGTATGTCGTTAAACCTATTAGAATATTTAAAATTAAATATTGATAATGACCTGATGTTATTGCTACCCAAGGAGTTGTCCCTAATTGAAATGTTAAAAATACTTCTTCAAAGATAGCGGGAACTCTATTTATTGCCTCTAAAAAGGCAAATAACAGAGGAATTTGAACAATTGCCATTAAACAGCCTGATACAGGATTGATGTTTTGTTTTTTATATAAGGCCATCATTTCTTGAGATTTTTTCATTTGATCTTCTTGTGTTGTTTTTTCTTTATATTTTTGTTCTATTTTATTTATTTCTGGTTGGATCTCCTTCATTTTTTCTGATTGCACTGCTGTCTTTTTTGTTACTGGATATAATATTAATCTCATAAGTAAAGTAATTATAATTAAGGATAAACCATAGCTTTTAACTATATTTCCAATTTTGATAATTAAGTAGGCAAGAGGTCTAACAAAAAAATTATTCCATAATCCTTCATATTTACCAGCTATTTTTATATCTTCACACTCTGGTAATTGAGATATATCAACATTACTATCTTCATATAATTTAAGCATTTCTTTATCTGTTGGTCTACACATTATATTTTCTGTTACTGTTTGTCCTGTTTTTTCATCTATTACCACTTTATTATCTTTATCTTTTAAACTTTTTGTACATCCTCCAAGTATAAACAGTGATAAGATAATTAACATTATGTACATTTTTTTCATATTACTTTTTCTCCTTTATAATAGTATTAAATAACTCAATTAATTTTTGTTCTTTATCTTTATATGGGCTATTAATTGCCTCTTTCTTTACTATTATAATATAATTTAAATCGTTTTGATATATATTTTTATTTAAATCTATAATATTTTTAATTTGCCTTTTATTTTTATTTCTAATGTTTGCTTTTCCTAATTTTTTACTTATGGCAATACCAAACTTGGGGATATTATCTTCATTTTTTTCTATATTTATCATAAAAAATCTATTGGAATATGAATTTTTTAAATCAATAATACGGTTAAAATCTTCATTTTTTCTAACTATATTAATCTTTTTCATATTTCACCTCTTTAACAAAAATCCACTGATGACAGTGGATGTTACTTTGATAATATTTTTCTTCCTTTTTTTCTTCTTTTATTTAGAATTCCTGACTTAATTCTTGAAAAAAATCCATGTTTTTTGCTTTTTTTGCGATTATTAGGTTGATATGTTCTTTTCACTTTTACACCTCCAAACAATTTCGTTTATAATTATACCTATTAATATATTAAAATGTCAATATCAACATTATCAACATAGCTGTTTATATCTTTTTAGCAATTGTTAATAAAAAATATTTGCATTTTGTTCATAACTAACTATAATAGAGTGATTATAAGCATTTTAATTGTGCATAACTTGTTGATAACTTTGTTTAAATGTTGTTAATAAAAATTTTGATGTTTATTTTTAACAGTTATTGTATTAAAATAAAATTAGTTAAATCTTAAAAAATCAAGTGGGGAGATGGTAAGATGGATCAAACAGTTTGGAATAAAGCTTTAGAAATTATTAAAAACGATGTATCTGATTTATCTTTTAGCACTTGGTTTAAAAATTTAGGCTTTCTTGATATTAAAGATCATATTATTAGACTTGTTGTACCACATATATTATATAAAAATCATATTGAATCAAATTATAAAACTATTATTTTAGATACATGTAACTCTTTAATAGATACTCCTTTAAATGATATTCAATTTATTTTAAAAGATAGTTTAAAAGATTTAGATAATACTAAGGAAATTGAACAGTTAGAAAATGAAGCTGATAATATTAATTATAATTATGAATCTAATTTAATTAAAAAATATACTTTTGATAATTTTGTAGTAGGGGAATCTAATACTTTTGCACAAGCTGCTGCTCTTGCTGTTGCGGAAAATCCTGGTCATATTTACAATCCACTTTTTATATATGGCAACAGCGGTTTAGGAAAAACTCATTTAATGCATGCGATTGGTAATTATATTAAAGAAGTGCATAATAAAAAGGTTTTATATGTTACTTGCGATCAGTTTATGGAAGACTTTACAGGATTATCTAGAAAAAGTAGCAAAGACAACAATATTGATTACATAACATTTTTTAAAAATAAATATCGCAACATTGATGTTCTTATTTTGGATGACATTCAATTTTTAGCATCAGCACAAAAAACTCAAGAAGAATTTTTTCATACTTTTAATAATCTACATAACAATAATAAACAAATTATTATATCTAGTGATCGTTCTCCTGAAGATTTAAAATTATTAGAGGAAAGATTAAAAACACGATTTTATTGGGGTCTTGAAGTTAATATTGATCCACCTGATTTAAATCTAAAAGTTAATATAATTAAGAAAAAAATAAAAGGTGAAAGAATTGCTAAAGAAATACCAGATAACGTAATTAATTATATGGCTAATAATTGTGGAAATGACGTTAGACAACTAGAAGGATCATTAAATAGATTAATTGCTTATTCAACTATTATGGGATTTAATGAAATTAATTTAGATGTGGCAAAAGAAGCTTTAAAAGATCAATTTAAAAAAAGTTATGTAGCAACAGATCAAAATAATATAAGAAAAATTCAAAAAATTGTATCTGATTTTTATAAAATATCATTTGAAGATATTAAATCAAAAAAGAAAAGTAATAATATTGCTATTCCAAGACAAGTTGCTATGTATTTATGTCGAAAATTAACAGATGAGTCATTTCCTAGAATTGGAATAGAGTTTGGCGGAAAAAATCATACAACTGTCATGCATTCCTGTACTAAAATTGAACATGAATTAAAAAATAATAAAGAATTAAGAGATTCAATTAACATAATCGAAAAACAATTACAATAATTGTTAATAATGTTGATAAATTGTTAATAAAAAATTTTGTAGTTTATAATAATATCATAAGAAAAAGAAGTTTTACACAATTTTAACAGTAATAATAATAAAAATAGTAATATAATAGAAAGAAGGTTTTAAAATGAATTTTAAAATTAAAAGGAATGTTCTACAAGAAAAATTAAATGTGGTATCTAAAGCGATATCTTCTAAAAATATTATTCCAATATTATCAGGAATAAAATTTGAATTAACAAAGGAGAAATTAATATTAACAGCATCAGATAATAATATAACAATTGAAACTTTTATTAATGTAGATAGTAAAGATTTAATTGTTAAAACTGTTGGTAATATTATTATTAAAGGAAAATATATTATTGATATTGTTAGAAAATTAGAAAGTGAATTTGTTAATATTGAAGTTATTGATGGAAATAAAATTCTTATTTATAATGATAACTCTGAATTTAATTTAAATGGAATAAATTCTAAAGAATTTCCTGTTATTGATTTAAGTTTAACAACAGATCCAATTTTAATAGATAAAGGTGTTTTTAAAAAATTAATAATTCAAACTAATTATGCAGCTTCTTTAGATGAATCAAGAGTAATTTTAACAGGAATTAATTTTAAAATTGAGAAAAAAATATTAGAATGTGCAGCAACAGATTCTTATCGTTTAGCTTTTAAAAAAGTTAATTTAGATAAAAAACAAGAAAATGAAGTAAATATAGTGATTCCTAATAAAAATTTATTGGAATTATTAAAATTGCTTAATGATGAAGATAATAAAATACAAATTCATATATTTAGCAATAAAGTAATTTTTAGTTTTGATGATGTAATTTTTCAAACTAGAATTATAAGTGGAAATTATCCTAATACAAATAATTTGGTATCAGAAGAAATTTCATTTGAAGTTCTTATAAATAAGTATGATTTTTATGGAATAATAGATCGAGCTAGTATTTTAAATAATGATAATGATAATAATATTGTTACTTTAGAAATTAATGAAAATAATTTAAAAGTGACTTCAAATTCACTAGAAGTTGGCAAAGTAGAAGAAAATTATAATATCAATTGTAAAGAAAAAATTAAGATATCATTTAATAGTAGATACATGCTAGAAGCTTTAAA
This sequence comes from uncultured Muribaculaceae bacterium, assembly GCA_964542235.1. Classification (GTDB taxonomy): domain Bacteria; phylum Bacillota_I; class Bacilli_A; order RF39; family UBA660; genus DAOPMC01. Next base: position 7,805 of record CAZITT010000024.1, read on the forward strand.
GACAATTGAAACAGAAAATGTTAGAATTTTATTTATTGGTGAAGTAAGGCCGATATTATTAAAAGAAGAAAATAATGAAAATTTATTGCAATTAATTCTTCCAATAAGAACTTATTAAAATTATACATATTTTGACAAAATGCGACAAAAGAATATGTTATAGTCTTTCGACATAATGTATTTTTTTTATAAAAAAATATGTTTAAAAGAAGAAAGGAGGTAAAGTATGAAAGAATATGAAATAAATGAGGAAACATTAGCAATAATACCCGTTGATAAAGAAAAATCTCTAATATATGAAAAAAATGATGAATTTTATATATATAATGATGCTTATAGAATTATTGATAACAGCTGTTCATATTTTGGTAGTTCTTTATTAGGTAGGCAAATTGGATCTAAAAAAATTTTAGGCTCAGGTTATAAAATACCAATTATAGTAGAAGATAGCAAAGAGATAATATTTTTTCCAACAACATCACCAAATAGCATAGATTGTAGTTGGATATCATTAAATAATATTAAAAAATTATTAAAAGAAGAAAATAAGACGGCAATTATTTTTGATAACGATCAAAAAATAATTATTGATGTTCCTTATTTATCAGTTCAAAATCAAATATTGAGATCATCAAGATTAAGTACAATCTTAAAAAAGAGAAAAAATCAATAAAAAAGATTTTTTTCTTTTTTTTGTGGTATAATTAATATGTAAGTATGGGAGTATTTAAAAATAAAAAAGGTGATAAAATGAGCATTTATGATACTTAAAATTGAAAATTAATAAAATTCAGTTAAAAAATTATAGAAATTTAGCAGATATTTTAGTTAATTTTAACAAAAATACAAATATTTTTATTGGAGATAATGCTCATGGTAAAACAAATATTCTCGAAAGTATTTATACTTTAGCGCTTACAAAGTCACATAAAAATGTCTTAGATAGTGATTTAATAAAAGAAAGTAAAGAATTTTTAAAGATTAATGGAATAGTTGAATATAAATCACATCAAAACGATTATGAAGTTATCATAACAAATGATGATAAAAAACTTAAAATAAATGGAGTTGAAGAAAAAAAGGTTTATAAATATGTTTCTAAAATCAATATTATTTTATTTACACCAGATCATTTAGATATTATCAAAAAATCTCCGCAAAATAGGAGAAATTTATTAAATACTGAATTATGTCAGTTGGATAGTAATTACACAATAGTTCTTAACGAATATAACAAAATATTAAAAATGCGCAATGATTATTTGAAGCAAGAAAGAAAATATGATTATAAATATTTATCGATTTTAACAGAAAAATTAGTAGATAAAGCGTTAATTATTTATAAATATAGAGAAAATTTTATAAATGAAGTAAATTTATATATTAATAAAATTTTTAAAAAAATTACTAATAAGGACAACATAAAAATTATATATGAAAAAAGTATTAATTTAATAGATAAAGAGGATATTATTAAATTTTTACAATCTAATATTGATAAAGAAGTAAATCAAAAAACAACATTGTTTGGTCCTCATCGCGATGATTTTTCTTTTTATCTAGAGGATAAAGATATGAAGAGATTTTCTTCTCAAGGATATCAAAGAATTGCAGTTTTAGCATTAAAACTATCTGAAATTAATGTTTTTAAGAAAGAAACTAAAGAATATCCAATTGTTTTATTAGATGATATATTTAGTGAAATTGATTTAAAAAAGAGAAATTTATTACTTAAGTTAATTAAATCTAACATTCAATATATGATTACAACAACAGATTTAAACAATATAAATAAAAAAATATTAAGTAGTGCAAGAGTTTTTCAAGTAAAAGATGGGTTAATAACAGAGAAAGAAGGTAAAAAAAATGGAAAATAAAAAAGATGTATCAAACTATGATTCATCGTCAATACAAGTATTAGAAGGATTAGAAGCGGTTAGAAAAAGACCA
>CAZITT010000025.1:0-9324 GCA_964542235.1 uncultured Muribaculaceae bacterium
GATTATGCTGAGGCTGTTGTCCAAGCAATAGCAGAGTATACTAATACGCCGTATGTTGCCCCTCCAGGAGCTAATGTTTATGTAGTGAAAAAAGGTGATAGCTTATATTTAATTGCTAATAAATATGGGATAACAGTTGATGAACTTAAAGCAGCTAACTCATTAACTAGTAGTATTTTAAATGTTGGTCAAATTTTAACAATACCTAAAAAAGAAGAAGCTATACCTGGAGAATACTTAGTTTATAATGTTCAAAAAGGTGATAGTTTATGGACGATTGCTAATAAATACGGAGTTACAGTTGATAGTATTGTTAAACTTAATAATTTAGCATCAACAGCCTTATCAATTAATCAGCAATTGTTGATACCAGTAGAAGTAGAAGAAGAAACCCCAAGCAATATTTATGTAGTAAAACAAGGTGATAGTTTGTGGTCAATTGCAAGTAAATATGGAATAACAGCTAATGAGTTAATAAAAGCTAATAGCCTTCCAAATAATTATTTAAGTATAGGACAGCAACTAATAATACCAACTAAAGAGACAGTAACAGAAAACGAATATGTAGTTCAAAAAGGAGACAGTTTATGGACAATTGCCAATAAGTATGGGATAACAGTTGATGAATTAAAAACAGCAAATAATTTAACAGACAATTTATTATCTACTGGCCAAGTATTAACAATCCCTAAAAAAGAAGAAGTGTCTGATAAAATTACTTACATAGTTCAAAAAGGAGACAGTTTGTGGAGCATTGCTAAAAAATACAATATTAGTGTTAATGAACTTAAAACAGCAAATAACTTAACAGATAATTCCTTATCTTTAAATCAAGAGTTAATTATTCCTAAAACAGAAGGATATCAAACTTATGTTGTAAAATCAGGCGATAATTTGTGGTCAATTGCTGGTAAATATAATGTCGCTGTAGATGATTTAAAAAGCATTAATAACTTAACAACAAATAATTTATCAATAGGTCAAACTTTAATAATACCAAAATAAAAAAGCCAAAAAGGCTTTTTTAGTATAAGTTAGGGCATACTCCTGGATATGGGCGATAAAAACAGTGCTTTTTAAACCTGCCCGAATTTTTTTGCTCATACCAATAACCAACACAAGGAGCATCTTCTTTAGGAGAATAAAACCATAAAGCATGAGTTGCAGGATAATAATATTCACCTCTTAATACTCTTTCCGCTAGACTTTGTTCTTTAGCAGTTGGATAACCAATAAATAATGGGCTATTAACGCCTGTAAATCCACCTGGATTTTGAAAAATTACATCATTTATAGTTCTGGTGTCTTTAAAATTTAAACAATTAGCAATAGCGCGATTAACAACAACGTTACCAACCATTAACATTCCTAAATCACCTTCACCAAGAGCTTCAGCTCTCATTATTCTAGCTAATAATTCTTTTTCTTTAGTTGAATATTTTACTAACATCAAATCACCTATTAAAAATATATTCCGTTTATTGTTTAAATATAATAATTACTGTATAATAATTACAAATATATTGGAGGAATAAAAATGTTTGAGGGATTAAGCGATAGATTACAAAAGGCCATTAAAAATATAAAAGGATATGGTAAGATAACCGAAGATAATATAGATCCAATGCTAAGAGAAATAAGAATTGCATTATTAGAAGCAGATGTTAATTATAAAGTAGTAAAAGATTTTACAGAAAAGGTAAAAGTAAAAGCCTTAGGAGAAAAAGTAAGAAATAGTCTAACGCCAGGAGAAGAGTTTGTAGGAATTATTAAAGAGGAATTAATAAGCTTATTAGGAGATAATAAAAATGAAATTGAAACATCAAAAAATCCTAATATTTTAATGTTAGTGGGTCTTCAAGGAAGCGGAAAAACAACAACAATTGGTAAATTAGCAAGCTTAATAAGAAAAAAATATAATAAAAAACCACTCATGGTTGCAGCAGATATTTATCGTCCTGCAGCAATTGATCAGTTAAAACAAATAGGTAAAGAATTAAATATTGATGTTTATAGTGAGGAAAAAAAATCACCCATTGAAATTATAAAGAATAGTATTTTTTATGCTAAAGAAAAATCTTTTAATTACATTTTAATAGATACCGCTGGAAGATTACATATCGATGATGATTTGATGAAGGAATTGGAAGATATTAATAAAGAAATAAATCCTCATGAAATCCTTCTCGTCGTTGATAGTATGATGGGGCAAGATGCAATAAATGTTATTACCTCATTTAATAATAAGCTTCCTTTAACAGGTGTTATTTTAACAAAGCTTGATGGCGATACAAGAGGAGGAGTAGCACTATCAGTAAGATATCTTACTGATATACCAATAAAATTTGTTGGTACTTCTGAAAAACTTGATGGAATAGAAAACTTTTATGCTGATCGAATGGCTTCTCGAATCCTGGGAATGGGTGATGTTTTATCGCTTGTTGATAAAGCCAATGAAATAATTGATGAAGATGATGCTAAAAACACATTAAAAAAAATGCGAAGTGGTAAATATGATTTAGAAGATTTTTTAAAAGAGATGAGACAAATAAAAAAGTTAGGTTCAATTGAGTCAATTTTAAAACTGCTTCCTGGCACAAAAAAAATGAACCTTGATAAAATAAATATTGATCCTAAACAGTTATCTCATGTTGAGGCTATAATTCTTTCAATGACAAAAAAAGAAAGAAAAAAGCCTGATATTATAAAGGCTTCTCGTAAAGAAAGAATCGCCAAAGGTAGTGGTAGAACCGTTCAAGAAGTTAACCAATTATTAAATCAATTTGAAAATAGTAAAAAAATGATGAAGCAATTTTCAACAGGTAATTTTAAAATGCCTTTTTAGATTAATCAATTGTGATAAATGCATATACCAGTTTACCTATTTAGAATAAAATAAAATTAGATAGGGGGATTTATATAATGTTTGCAAATAATTGTCCAAGGCAAAATCCAATGTTTAACATGCCTATGCAAGATTCAATGATTGATATTGATAATAATCAAGGTGCTATTGACATAGATCTTATGCAAGGTCAAGGGGCGAATATGAATGTTCCAGGTGCCATGAGTATGGGATTTCCAGGTCAAAGACCTGTAATTGAACCTATGCAAGAAAGAGTAGTACAAAGAACAATTTTACATGAGGTTCCACATGTTTGTCCAATTAGAACGAGAATAATTAACAACCATGTATTTAAACATACATATCAACCAAGCTATTCATGTTGTGAAGAAAATCAAGTTTCTAATTTGCAATGTGGATCATGTTGTAATTTTTAAAAGACTTTTAGTCTTTTTTTTATGGAAATATGTTATACTTAAAATAGGTGATGTTATGCGTGCATTGGTTTTATCTGGTGGTGGTGCCAGGGGTTCATATCAATTTGGAGTTTGGAAAGCTTTAAGAGAATTAAAAATAGATTTTGATATTGTTACTGGTACTTCAATTGGTGCATCAAATGGAGCTTTAATTGTTCAAGATGACTTTCTCTTAGCCGAAGAAGTTTGGAATAAATTAAATACTCAGGATGTATTTTATTTTGACTATGATCTTCATTCAAAAGAAGGACAAGCTAAATTTTGTCTAGCACTTGCTAAAGCCCTTATTAAAAATGGTGGATTAGAACTAGAAAAGATGGAACAAATCTTAAAAACTTATATCAAAGAAGATAAAGTTAGATCATCAAAGATTAAATACGGATTAGTTACTTATTCTTATACTGATAAGAAGCCTATTACGTTAACTAAAGAAGAAATTCCTAATGGGAAACTAATTGATTATATTATCGCTTCTTCTACTTGTTTTCCAGTTGTTAAACCTAAACAAATTGATGATAAAAAATATTTAGATGGAGGTTTTTATGATTCAATGCCCATTAATTTAGCCGTTAATATGGGCGCTGATGAAATTATTGCCGTTGATTTAAGAACCATTGGTTTAAAAAAGCAGATTAAAAATAAAAAAGCAAAGATAAAAATAATTACTCCATCAGCTGATATCGGATCTTTCTTATCGTTTAGTCCTAATGATGCAAAATTTAGAATTGCTTTAGGCTATAATGATACTATGAAAGCCTATGATAAACTCGATGGCATAATGTATACGTTTAAAAAGAAAAATTTAATAAAAAATTATCAAAAAATTAAAAGAAAATATATATCTAATTTTAATAATATTTTATTAACACCAAAAAGTAAAAAAATTCTTAGTATTGCCTTATATAGCAATATTTATAAAAATCTTAACAATGATCAAAAACTATCTAAAATATTTAGTAAAAATATCGATGAATTAGGCAAAATATATAAAATAAATGTAACTAAAGTATATGATATAAAAGATTTTCATAAATTATTATTTAAAAATATTTTAAATGACAAAATAAGTAAAAGAAATTTTAGTGATAAAATAATTATTAATGATTTATATAATCTAATTATATCTAAAGATAAAAGAAAAATTTCTCTACAAGCTTTAACTTTCTCTAAAGAATTTGTTTTATCTTTATATATATTTGCAGTTTATCAGAAATATAACTTTATCAAAAAGTATAAAATAAAAAGGAAACTTATTGAGAAGGGAAGTTTATGGCAGTAACAAAAACCAAATTTATTAATTATATAAGATGTCCAAGATATGTTGCTTTAGAAAATATAAAACAAGAGTTTTTGGAAAGTGAAATGACTTTAAAAGAATATTTAGATAGCGAAAAAGCAGAAAAGATTAATGAATTGATATCAGCAATGTATAATGAAGAAGAAGATTTAATAGATGTTAACGATATTAAGCTTGAAACCCTGCTTCCTTATTATAAGAAAATAGAAATATTAGCCGGAGAACATGTAAAAGAATATTTAAAAGGTAATCCTAAATATTCAAGTGATACTCTTAATCAAGAGTCTTTTGATTTTATAAAAAATGGTATTAGGTATTTATGTTATGTTGATATTTATAATGAAAGAAAAGATGGATTTGATATTATAGAAGTTAAATCAATAACAACAAATACCATTTTAAATTTAGGACCAGAAATAAAAGGTGAAGTTCATTCTATTTTTATTAAAGATAATGATGGAATTTATCGCCTATTAGAAGAAACTAATTATAAAGATGAATTAATACCAAAAGAAAAATATTTAAAAAATCGAAGTAATTTATTTGATAAATATCATAATTTTGGTCATTATGTTTACGATTTAGCAGTTCAAAAATATATTGTTGAACAAGATTTAAAAAGTCATGATATAAAAAATAAAGACATTAGATATTATTTAGCAGTGTTAAATAGCAAATATATTTATAATGGATTTAAAAAAAATGATGAGTATATTTATGAAATGGATGAAAATGGCAATGAAATTATCTCTTTAATAGATTTAACCAATATTATGAATGAATATATGGATAAATTAAAAATTGATTTTGAAAAGGTCGAAGAATATATAAAAGAAAATAATAATAATGAGGTAGAATTAAGTAATTACTGTTCTTACAAAAAAACAACAGCTTGTAAATTTCAACCTATTTGTTTTAAAAAAGTACCATCTGAAAATTCTGTTTTTTGTTATATGGATGTAAGAAAAATTATGGGTTATTCTAAACTTGACTTAATTAACATGAATATTTTACACATGTTAGATGTAAAAGAAAGTGATTTAACTAGTAATAATAATATCATCCAACGTAGTTGTGTAGAAAAAAATAAAGATTATATTGACAAAAATAAAATAAAATTGGGATTAGATAACCTAGAATATCCAATTTATCATTTGGATTTTGAAACTTTTCCTTGTCCTCTTCCTCGTTTTGAAAAAGAAAAATGCTATCAGCAGTCTCCTTTTCAATTTTCTTTACATATTGAAAGAAAACCAGGAGAATGTGATATAGAATTAGATAATTATAGCTATTTAGCTAAAGATAATATTAATGATTACCGAAAGGAAATTGGTTATTTATTATGTAAATATATTGATATAGATAATGAAGGAACAATTTTAGCGCATAACGTTTCTTTTGAAAGGACTCGATTAAAAGAAATTGCTGATTTGTTTGATGATGACTTAATAATTAAAAATAAATTATTAAAAATGGCGAGCAAAAACCACAGTTTTGATACACTATATTTACTTAAAAATAATAAATCATTTTATGAAGAATTAGGACTATCTAACAATCTAGATACTATTAATTATTATCATCCTAAGCTAAATGGCTCATATTCTATTAAAAAAGTATTACCCATATTCTCTAAATTATCATATAGTATTTTAAATATAAAAAATGGAACAGAAGCTTTAGTAACGTATGCTAATTTTGATAAAATGACAAAAGAAGAATATGAAAAAAGCTATAACTCTTTAATAAAATATTGTAAACAAGATACTTGGGCAATGGTAGAAATTCTTAAAGGGTTAAGAACTCTTGTCAAATAGTGTCTAGTTTAGTCTAATTACTTGCATAATGTAAATTTAAATATTATTCTTAAACTAGGGAGTGTGATAAATTGATATATCCTTCAATAGATAAATTATTGAATATCGTTGATTCAAAATATGAACTAGTTCACATTATATCAAGAAGAAGTAATGAAATTAAAGCAACCAATCATTTACAAAAAAATAAAGAACTTTATAAATCAACAACAAATTTAGGCAAGGCATTAGAAGAATTAGCAGAAGGCTTAATTATTGTAAGAAAATAATTAAGTTTTTGTTTAAGGAGGTAGAAAATTGTTAAAATTTAAAAAAATATCAAAAAATAAATATAAAATAACCATTGATGGTAATACTTTTATCCTATATGAAGATGTTATCTTAAAATATAATATATTATCAAAAACATCGATAAGTAAAAATGATATTAATTTATATAAAAAAGATAACGAATTTTATAATTTTTATTATATGAGTATTTCTTATCTTAATAAAAAGTTTAGATGCGAAAAAGAAATAGTAAAATACTTAAAAAGTAAAAATGGGGATAATAAAATAATTAGTAGCGTTATTGCTAAATTAAAAGAAAGAAATTATCTTAATGATCAAAATTATATTAACTTTTTTATTAAAGATAAAATTAATTTTACTAGTTATGGACCTAAGCGCATAAAAAAAGAATTAGAATTATTAGGCTTAAATAATAATTTAGTTAATGATTACATTGATGAATACTTTAATAACGAGTTAATAGATAGTAGGATAAATAATTATATTACAAAAAAAATAAAGAATAACAAAACAAAATCAACTTTATCATTAAAACAAAGCATTTTAAACGACTTAATAAATTTAGGTTATGAAAAAGATGATATCTTGGATAAATTAAATAACATAAGTTATAATGATGACGATGTATATCAAAAAGAATATGAAAAGATAAAAAGAAATCTAGCTAAAAAATATCATGGTGAAGAATTAAATTACAAGCTAAAGCAAAAATTATATTTAAAAGGATTTAAAAAACAGGAATAATTCCTGTTATTTTAATGATTCAATGTAATTATTATAGCCTTTATTAAGTTCTGAATCGTGGATTTTAAATCCTGCTTTTTTCCTTAATTCTATTAAAGCTTTATTACTTATATTAGTATCATTATTAGCTTTTTCATCAACTAAAGTACTAATTATATCTTCTTTAACATCGGCTAATTTTGGTTTATCTTTTTCATCTATTTTATATATAATATGATATCCATAGCTAGTTTCAACTGGTGTTTTAGTATATTCACCTTTTTTTAGCATATATGCTGCTTTTTCAAATGCTTCTTCAGTATCACCAGTATTAATCCAGCCAAGTGACCCTTCTTTTTCTTTAGTATTATCATCGCCTGAATATTCTTTAGCTAAAGTTGCCCAATTTTCATTATTATCAAGTTTAGTAATAACTTCTTTAGCAATTGTAAGTGCTCTATTTTTTTCTTTTTTAATCTCACTATTAGTCATATCATCGGTAATGTTAGTTTTAATTAAAATGTGTTTTACACTGATATCTCCTTTAATGCTATTTTTATAATACTTGTCGATATCTTTATCAGTTATAGTAGATTTAACATAATCATTAACTGCTAACTTTCTCTTATAATCTAAAGATAGTAAATCTCTAAGTTCTTTTTCAGTACTTACCCCATAATAATAGTTGATAAGATATTCAAAAGTAGTATCATTTTCTTTAGCATAATTTACAATATACTCTATTTGTTGATTAATTGATAACTTTTCCTCATCAGTTTCTGGATATTTCTCATCCAAAATGGTTTTATCAACTAAATTTATTAACTGCTGAACCCCATATTTGTCCTTTAATTGCTCATAAAATGTACTTACAGCGATATTTTTATTGTTAATAGTGATAACTGCATCCTCGCCATTTTCTAAAGTTGGTATTTCACCACATCCTGTTATTAAAAGTAGTGAGGTTACTAATAACAATCCATAAAGATATTTTTTCATAAAGTTTATCTCCTTTTACCCATAAATTATCATATCAGATAATTAAAAAAAAGACAATAATAGTACATAAACATTCACACAATTTTTAGTTATTCCATAAAATATTCTAGAACAATAAAAAAGGAGGAATTATATTATGGGTTATGTTTCATCTTCCGCAATCATATTAGTATTATTTATTTTATTAGTGATTATACTAGGTGCATGGATCTAAGAAGGGAGTGTTACTTATGAGTACAAATTGCAATCAACCAACCGAAACCCACAGTGGGTCAGGTTTTGTAATAATTATAGTATTATATATATTACTAGCAATTCTGCTTAGTTTTTTTAGATGCTATTAATAAAAATAAAAGGACCTTCCTTTTATTTTTTAATAGCTTGATATACCTCTTCTAATGAAAGAAGAGGTCTTTCTTTTTTATAATAAGGTATTAAATGAACATGATAATGTTTAACATCTTGATTCATTCCATTATTTTGAACAACTTTTAACCCATCAAAATTTAATTCATTTTTTAATAATTTATACATATTCTTGGATATAATATTAATATGATTTAAAGTATCAATATCGATATCTTCAATATCAATTAAATGTTTTTTACAAATTATGATGAGATGTCCATTATTAATAGGTTTAATATCCAAAAAACATTTAACAACCTCATCTTCATAAATAGTATATGAAGGAATATCCTTATTTACAATTTTACAAAAAATACAATCCATATTATCACCTATAAATATTTTATCATAAATAAGTTGAAAAAAGCCATATTTTATAATATAATAAGTTCATGCCTAAATGGAGTAGTACTCAAGAGGCTGAAGAGGCGCCCCTGCTAAGGGTGTAGACCGGGTAACTGGTGCGAG
>CAZITT010000026.1:0-5582 GCA_964542235.1 uncultured Muribaculaceae bacterium
CTTGGTATTCAGGTATCAGAAGACAACTTGCAATTTCAATTCAATGAATGTGCGATTAAAAGGGTATTCACTTTAGCGTTGTCGTTACACCTAACGGATTTCAATTCAATGAATGTGCGATTAAAAGAGGTTTAGACGGAGGTAAGGACGAAACATTTGCGAATTTCAATTCAATGAATGTGCGATTAAAAGTACCCTCGGCAATTCACGTGGGTACTGTTTAGCGGTATTTCAATTCAATGAATGTGCGATTAAAAGAATCCAAACGGATATAATCAGATAAACCATATTGTATTTCAATTCAATGAATGTGCGATTAAAAGCTTTTGCTCCCTGATTGTCTTCAAACTCGGATAGATAATTTCAATTCAATGAATGTGCGATTAAAAGGCCCCAGCTCCGAGCACTCATGCTCCGTAAGTTTTATTTCAATTCAATGAATGTGCGATTAAAAGCGCTGCCGCTACGGCCAGCGTGGCTACCTTGTTCTATTTCAATTCAATGAATGTGCGATTAAAAGTTAGTTGCACCTGTAATAGCCCCATTCAGTGTTAAATTTCAATTCAATGAATGTGCGATTAAAAGGTATATTTGCGGTAATTAACAACAAAGGTGTAAGCAATTTCAATTCAATGAATGTGCGATTAAAAGAATTTAGCAGCGGTTGCTGTTAAAGAGGCAAAAGATTTCAATTCAATGAATGTGCGATTAAAAGTAAATAAATGTTAAGATTATAACACTATATAAATATATTTCAATTCAATGAATGTGCGATTAAAAGGGTTGCAGCACAACAAGCACTGCAGCAGTCTAAAATATTTCAATTCAATGAATGTGCGATTAAAAGCTTCATCTGGATGGTCTAGCATACAAATTGGATGATTTCAATTCAATGAATGTGCGATTAAAAGCCCGGTGCAGGTACATTCTATATTATGCCCGTACTATTTCAATTCAATGAATGTGCGATTAAAAGGGGGAGATGCAGACTCCCGTATATAGTTATGTTACATTTCAATTCAATGAATGTGCGATTAAAAGTATATCAACCAGCAATTATAAAGGAGGCTTAATCAATTTCAATTCAATGAATGTGCGATTAAAAGTCTACAAATATAAATAAAAAAATTATTGTTTATCAGATTATTACAAAATAAAAACACATCAATTGTTAATAAAAAATGTGTCGAAGTACAGTAATATAAATTATGTCGTGCATCGACACGTTATATAATGCATTAAATTTCAAGATTTCAAAGAACATAATAATTCTTTACAAGGGATAATTTAACATATTGATCATAGTTCGACAAAGTTCTAAATAAAGATGTCAATATTAGAACGTTCTTTACCAACTATTTGCTTTTCCATCCAATTATCATTTTGTCCCTTAAACAGGATGATACTATCTTCTTCTTTTTCAATAAACAGCTCAGCTTTCATCAGAAGTTCTTTTAACTTTACCTCTGATATTTCTCCTTCAAAAACAGAATTTTGAATCCAATGTAAATATTTTCTACATAGTTTAAGCATCTTTCCGACTCGCTTCTCACCACAATCATATACTAATATAACATACATAACTATAATTGATTATATGGACAAATAAATATGATTATCATTACCAATACATCTTAAATGGTTGATATTCTTCCATACTCAAAATATGTTTTGCTAATTTATAACATTCCAATTTAATCAAATGCCTATAACTCACATTCCTATTAAGTGTTCTGTGCTTAATTGTCTCCTGCATCCTTTCTTCAATGGCCTTAACAAATTTCTTTTTGCCGGAGATATTTAACAGGCATTTGTTCAATTTATTGTCAAAGTCCTTTGCCTGTATCTCTTTTTTATTCAACACTTTAAAAATGACACGATCAATAATTATAGGCTTAAATATTTCAGCAATATCAAGAGCCAAAGAATACCTGCGCTCACCAGGTGTATGCAAAAAACTGATTGTAGGATTCAATTGCGTTTGCTGGATAGCTCTAAGGCAATCCGTATAGCAAATCATATTGCCAAAAGAGATAAGCGCGTTGACTTCATTTTGAGGAGGCATCTTTGTCCTGACACCCATTTCAAAGTCATTAATAATCAGATTAAAAGCATCATAATAGGTCTGCCGTATCATTCCTTCTATGCCCATTAACACATCAACAGATGTGGAAGTGCTTATTTGTTTTGAGTACTCCGACATTAAATCTATTATAGGTTCCATATCTTTGCCGCGTCTGTTGTAATACTGAAGATTCTTAATCATATTATATGCAGCCGCCTCAATAAATTTCTGGGCTATTATTATGCGCTTTTTGGCACTATTATAATGAGTGGCCTGTGCAAGAATCATACGTCCAGCAAGTAAATAATCTTTAGGCATAAAGGAACCAGTGTAGTTTTCGTAATAATCAAAGAAGTGCACAGCTATATCATTCTGTCCAAGAAAATTATATAGAGAACTATTAGCTTGAAGCGAACCAAAAACATAAAATTCATCTATATCCTCAACTGGCAAGTATCGGGGTAATAAGTTCTGGCCACTTTGATTGGGAGTAGAAGCAATATTATCCTCATTTGGCAGAGGGGTAAATTTAAGCGTGTTATCTTTACGCTCAAGAATCCCGGGGTTAAAAAGATAATAAGACTTTTTCATAACTTGTTATATATTATCATACTCTTCACCACTGTAACAGAATTCATAATAGCTGCAATTTCTGCATATTCCTTTTTTAGTTAAAGGCGGGCATGTGTCGCATTCTATAATTTGTAAAATTTCTTTTTTTATTTCCTCTATTCTTTCTTTATCGCTATTGGTTAAGATAACTTTCTCTGTCTGCCTTAGTGCAGGATACTCCAAAACTCCGGTAACTCCCTCAATACCGTTCTTGTCAAAAACATAAATATAATATTTCAGTTGCCATTCATGTGCACTTTCAACCTTGTCCGACTTCTTAATTTCGTGAATAACTTTATTTTTTGCATCATAATAATCCACTTTAATTCCATCAAATTCAATCTCTTCATATTTTTCAGAACGTTGGGGGTAGCTCACCTCATGAATGAGTTTGCCTTCATATACAAGATCGGAAGTATGTTCAAAGCGAATACCATTGGCATGCAACCACAATTCTCGCTTACATACTTTATAAAGATTTATCAATGTTGCGTTGATATGCATCGTTATATAAAATTTGAAAATTCAAATTTTTCTGTATCTATCCCATCTTTAAACGAATATATTTCAGAATATGATTCCAAATATAGAAATCCATATTGCTCCGATCCATAAGTCTTAATAATTTCATAATCACTACTTCCTTTGAATAATGAAAATGTAAAATTTGATATTAAAGCTTGCATTTTTTTTATCTGAATTTTACTTTTAACAAAATCAAATTTTTGATTAATAATACTCTTATAAGCGGCCCATACATCAGAACCATAAACATATTCTCCGTGAGGAATTCCAAATTCATCTAATATTGCAACTTCTTTTTCAATACAACAAAATGGAAATGCTATCGGCACAAATACAGAATCATTCAGTGATTTTATTAGTTTCATCTGCTTGTCAACTTCTGCATAATTGAGCGTTGCCACATAACCTTCTAAATCATGGATGTTTTCAATTAAAGACGATTTATTTTTGTTTATAGTTTTGTCAATAACCATTTTGTACAGTCTGTCAAAATCTTTGGAATCAAGAATGCTTTTGTAATCCTCAAAATCCATTTCTCGGGCAAACTGATATCTATCATCCTTGTCGTATAGTGTTTTCTCTGTATCAAAATTGAAAAGATAGAGTGTGCATCGCAGTTTATTAACATTTCGATTGATACGACCGGCCAATTGCTCCTCACTGTCAATTATAGATTTGTCCTTAAAGCCCAAATCCATATCAATATCAACGCCGGCCTCTACAACCTGAGTAGTGATTAATAGAACTTTTTTACTTCGTAAGTCAGAAGATTTCAGTTTGTCTATAATCTCTTTTCTTCGTGGCTCTAATATTGTACCGGATAATAGAAACACTTCATCAAAAAAGTCATTGTCCTCTTTCACAATAGAATAAAATTCTGATGCCGTTTTCTTGAAGATAAATTCGATGATCGTATGGACACTTTGCTGATACAATTCGTTCTGAGCAGCAAATTCTTCTGATTTTTCAAACAAGCACTCTTTCAACCGGCTCAAATAATCGCATTTATCTTCTTTTGTCGCACACGGCCATTCAAGTAAACTATAATCTATATTTACCCTTTTACAGAAGTTCGGGTTCTGAAAATATTTAGACTTATCCTTCACTAAATAAACGAAATCTCCCGCCAAACCTTTGTCGTCTAATAACTCCCCGATCTTAGGTAGTGTTGCCGACATGATAATAAACTTCATATTGAAGAAGTGCGCATAGTTATTTATGAAATAAACAACCTTATCCCACATTTTCGGCGAATACGATTGCATTTCATCTATAATTACAATCGAATTTGCCATTCTATGCAGCAAATAGTTTGTCTCCTTTCCATTCGTTTTCAGCACGTCAAAAAAACGGATATGAGAGAGCAACGAAATCGGATAGTTAACGAACAAATTATCAAGGTAATTCAAATAATCATCCTCATAGTTTCCTGTATGGAATGACGCTTTTGAATGTATCTCTGCTATTTCATCAGCACTCAGTTCAAATGTTTCAGATAATGATTTATATGTCTGGGTAATCAATGTCGTAAACGGGAACACATAAAAGATTTTATTTATTTCGTGCCGCTTGTCGGCTCTTAACAATTCAGCTAAAGCCAGCATAGAGGCGTTTGTCTTGCCACTTCCGGTTGGCGCCTCTAAATAAAACAGATTTTTGCTTGTGTTTTTTTGTATATTCTTAATAACCTCTATCGCAATGCCTTTTCTTAGTTCATTTAAATTGTGATTAGATAGTTCCCTCAACTGATCAACATTTGGAATTTCATCATTTGCTAAAGCCTTGTATACAGCCTCATTATAAGCTTTACTATGTTCTATGTTTGAGATAATCTTTTGCCGAATCGCATCGTCTATCAATCCATAATCCAAGTACATTTCAGTCCATCCGTTCATATAGTGGGCTGTTGCCAAATAATCAGAGGCAGTGAGCAAAGAATAGTTTAGTTTGCACAAGGCAAACAACGGGAAGGTATTTTTTTTCTTTATTACATCACTATTATATCGATCAAAGAAAAAATTGAAATTTGCATTTTTCAAAAAGCAATCATGGAATAAACCTATTTGCTCATCATTTAAATCTATTTCAAATAGCGATAAATAGGACTTTAAAACAAATAAATCTTCATTATTCCAGACTGTATCATTTTGACCTTCATTCAAACAGGGGGCATGATGTTTATAAATAGAGTAACTTAAATATAGCGCAACATTTGACAAAAAGATTTGCTCCTCGTCTGTCAATTCATTTCTCAATAGCGTTGAAAAAAAATCGGCGAGATACAGATACATTCCAATTATTGAATGTTGACTGTCAAAGCCATGCGATACAGATAACACATCCGCCCTGTTCTTCATCCTGGCAATTTGGAATTTCTTAT
>CAZITT010000026.1:5592-8550 GCA_964542235.1 uncultured Muribaculaceae bacterium
TTGCCAAAGTCATGATATGCTATTGATTTATAAAACAGATCCGATATTAAAGGTTTTATTTTTCTATCGTCTAAACCAGCAGGAATCGAGGATTTAATTAAGTTGTCTATGATTACGTCCAGTGATTGTTTGCTGATAATTTCTTTTGCATAAGCATAAACCAAAGCAGAATGTTCCGACAACAACTCAGGCTGCCGAGAACATTCTGTTTCTTTAGGTAAATGAGCGAAATAGTTTTTGCCGTTCGCTATGAATCTATTTAAGTAATCAATATCAAAGTTCATTTAAGTAAGTTGAATTACCGTATTCTCATTTAGTTTATAGAACTTTCCAGCTTCACTCATATTCATCTCCTTACTAAACTTTGCATTCGAATACACAAAATCAGCGTATGAGTATTGAAATAATTGTTCGTCAAAGCAGACTGGCAATTTTTCAAAATAAAGCCATGTTGGTTCTGAATTTGAAAACATACTCATAGATTTAACAACAAACTTGCTTGCAGCCTCCGTCTTTAAGAAAATAGAGGCAATTGTGTAATTTGTTGAAAAATCAAACTCAGAAAAAGGATACTCCTCAAAATTCTCCCACCATGCCGAAAAATCATTCTTCCCCATATAGGGAAGAAACTCTGCTTGATAAGATTTTAAATTTACATACAATTTATTCTCAATTCCTTTTTCAATGTCTAATAGCAAATAACAACGATAAGTCGGCTTTATCAAAAGCTGTTCCGTTACAATCAGATTTCCGCCAGCTTCGCCACTGGCAAATCCAGTTCCGTTATTATAACTGAGTATTTCTTTGGCGTAATTGCCTTTATCCGAGTCTAATGGTTCGATTCCAACCTCCAAATCTTTCAATTTATTGTAATATTCAGGCAAAACACCATTTTTTTGATACCCCTGCAACCCCGCAATTGCGCCGAGTATTCCGAGCAGTGCGGGTTTATGCAACATATTGTACGTCAAATAGAGCCCATCGTTGATGTCCGGTTTCTTAAAGAATCCGAACTCCGCTTTTAGATTAAACGATATTAACTTCTGATTTGCCATATTATATGTCGTTTTCTGTTGTTTTTTCAGGCAAGTTCTCTAATGTAACCGTTTGTTTGTTATAGTAAATCTCTATTCTTTCTATATTAGAAGATATTTTTCCTAATTCTGCCTTTAGTTTAGCAAAGTCATAGACACATTTACCATCCTTCTTTTCCTGTTTCAGACTAATTAAAGTAGTGAAATTAGGTAAAACGTTTTTTGATCCTTCATTTAGTTGAACCCACACCAACATCTCGTTTTCGCAACCCGCTTTAGATGCAGAATCGTACCAAGTCACGCCACGGCGCATGGCTTCATTAAGTTTTTCGATATCATTCGATGAAAGTTTATTTGCGCCTTCTCCTGCAAGTGCTACAATATCACACAAATTTTGTGGGTTGATCGAAAAATGATGCAGATAATGGCCTTCCTCCAAACGAGATTGACGGCCAATAGTAGTCATGCCCTTTTCCTCATCAGGATCATCGGCTTTATTGCTAAAAGGAGAGGTGATTTGCTCTGTAAAAATATTATTTTCTTTCCAAACATTTACTCCATGATTTATCTGAACCGGACCATGCAGAGAAATGTTTGTTTCTCCTGCAAATGTTGCTCCAAATAAACGGATATCAAGGCATTTGAGTAAGTTATTGGCCACGGCCTTTTTCACTATGGTTTCTTTACCATCTTTACTTTCTTCACTTTCTCCCTTTTTACCCTTCTTTTCCGCTTTCACTTTAGGAAAATCTCCAAACAAGCGTTTATACGTTTCATCCAACGATATTGGATTTAGATTTTCATTTAATGATTTAAAATAGAAAACCTTATCATTTGAATAGACATCTTTTAGATAATTTTTTACGGTGTATTTGTATGCTTTATCTGTTGCATATACAGTACCATTAGGCAACGTGCGTGGTTGGCCTGAAAAGTCTGCGTTATAATTTGAATTAATGGCTTTTACTATAGCACATCCAAAAACCCTGTTTTTAAATTCTGTCATTGTTTTAATCTCCTATTCTTTAATTATTATTACTGTCTTTTTTCTGATAAATCACACAATCGCAAAAGCAACCTGCCAGAAAGAACTTAAGCAGAGGCTTTACTTCTATGTTGTCATCATACGTCAACACGTCCGAAGACAAGCATTGAAAAGCTCCTTTGTAGGTGCTGATGTCGTGTTTATATACAGCTATTGTCTGCGCAATAGCGTCCTGCAATTGTCCGGATTTTGACTTTTGCAGATAAGGTTCAAGCATTGCATAAGTTTTGTTGCTTGCAACGCTTCTATCAATCAAATAGGACACGATTTGTCCTGCCCCGAAAGCAAATTCTTCGGGATTTTCAAAATGAGATTCGCCTTTGGCTACGGCACTCATCTTTGAAACTAATTCTGTCACTTTTGAAGTCATATCTTCCTCCTGTTTTATATTATTATTGAACAAATTGTATAGACTAAACCAAATATTGAGTTTTTCTCTAATTTCAAAAAACTTTGTGTGCCTTTTCTTCAATTCTCCATTCTTCTGCTCAATTTTACATTCATCCATTTGCATATCAGAATAAATGGAGGAATAAGCGATATCATCAAATATACAAGATGTCATATTCTTCTGCTGGGACTTATATATATAATCATAAATCGCGTGACGATATTTATAAAACGAAGATAAAGTTTCTCTCTTTACAGTATAAGACTTAAAAGACTTCTGGCTTTCAACTTTATCGCCAAAATAATTCCCAATTAGAAATGGATATCCTAAACATGTATCATTGTGATATTTTACAAAAAATTTATTCAATTCGTTTTCCAAATCAAACACAGAATCAATGTTCCTCGAAGGTAATAAGGCATCATTCTTTTTTAATCTAAGAATATTAGATATTTTAACACCAATTTTATATCTAAATAAAGGCACAA
>CAZITT010000027.1:0-284 GCA_964542235.1 uncultured Muribaculaceae bacterium
TTGAAGATAAAATAGTAAAATTTAAAGATAAAGAACGTCATCAATTATTTTTAGAACCAGAAAGTAAATTTTACGATGATATTTACCTTCAAGGATTTTCTACAAGCATGCCCCTAGATGTTCAAGAAGAAATGGTTCATAGCTTGCCAGGTTTAGAAGATGCTGTAATTAAAAAATATGCTTATGCAATTGAATACGACGCAATTGATCCTAGACAATTAAAGCAATCATTAGAAACTAAGATAATAGAAAACTTATATACCGCAGGACAAATAAATGGGACA
>CAZITT010000027.1:294-8453 GCA_964542235.1 uncultured Muribaculaceae bacterium
GAAGAAGCAGCTTGCCAAGGCTTAATTGCCGGTATTAATGCCTCTTTAAAATTAGAAAAGAAAGAGCCATTAATTCTTAAAAGAAATGAAGCTTATATTGGAGTTTTAATAGATGATTTAGTAACCAAAGGAACCAAAGAACCATATCGTCTTTTAACATCAAGAGCAGAGTTTAGATTGCTTTTAAGACACGATAATGCCGATTTAAGACTAAGAGAATATGGCTATAAAATAGGATTAGTAAAAGAAAAAGAATATCAAAAATTTCTAAATAAAAAAGAAAAAATCAGTGATTTAATAGATGCTTTAAAAAATAATTTTATAAATCCAACTAAGGAAGTAAATGAATATTTAAATAGTATTAATTCTAATTTAATATTTGATAAAATATCCCTTTATAACTTATTAAAAAGATCAGAGATAGCTTATAATGATATAAAAAGATATTTAAATGAAAAAATATATGATGATGAAATAATAGATGAAGTTGAAATAATAATAAAGTATGAAGGATATATAAAGAAAGCTTTAAGAGAAAAGGAAAAAATAGATAATTATGAAGATATTAAAATTCCAAATAATGTTAATTATCAAAATATCAAGAATTTAGCCAATGAAGCTAAACAAAAATTAAATTTAATAAAACCAACATCACTAGGTCAAGCAATGAGAATAAGTGGAGTTAATCCTTCTGATATATCTATATTAATGATTTATTTAAAAAAGGGGATAAAAAATGAATAAAGAAGAATTTATAGAAAGTATTAAAAATTTAGGAATAAATGTTGAAATAGAAAATTTAAACAAGTTAGAAATTTATGCTAATTTATTAATTGATGAAAATAAAGTAATAAATTTAACATCAATAATTGATAAAGAAGATATATATCTAAAGCATTTTTATGATTCTTTATGTTTAATTAAAATAGTTGACTTAACAAAGAATTTAAAAGTTTGTGATATCGGTTCTGGCGGTGGTTTTCCAGGCATTGTTTTAAAAATATTCTTTCCTAATCTAAATATAACCCTAGTAGATAGTACTAAAAAGAAAACAGATTTCTTACAAAAAGCTATAGAAAAATTAGATTTAAAAGATATTGATGTAATAAATATGCGAATAGAAGATTATGCAAATGTTTGTGAAGAAAAATATGATTTAGTGGTAGCAAGAGCTCTTGCTAAATTAAATGTTTTGTTAGAATTATCTGCCAAGTTAATTAAGATAAATGGGTTTTTAATAGCGATGAAGGGATATTTTAAAGAAGAATTGTTAGCATCAAAAAAGGCTTTAGAAATACTAAATATGAAAGTAGAAGAGTTAATAGAATATTATTTTCCCAAAGATAACATGAAAAGAAGTTTAATAAAAATAAAGAAAATAAAACAGACTCCAAAGCTGTATCCTAGGAATTTTTCAAAAATTAAAAAAAATCCATTGTAAAATAATAAGATTTAATGGTAAAATAATATATAAGAATAAAAAAGAGTGAAATGGGGAAAATAATCATGAATGAGAAGGAAATACGAGATATAGCCTTAGAAGACATAATACCTAATCGTTTTCAGCCTAGAGAAATATTTGATGAGAGCGCATTAAATGAATTAGCGCAATCAATAAGAGAGCATGGGGTTATTCAACCAATAATCGTAAGGCCAATGGGCGATAAATATGAAATAGTTTCAGGAGAAAGAAGATATAAAGCTTCTACTTTGGCAGGAAAAGCAACAATACCATGTATTGTAAGAGATCTTGATGATGTTCAAAGTTCAAAAATTGCGTTACTTGAAAATTTGCAAAGAAAAGATTTAACGCCAATAGAAGAAGCTAGAACTTATCAATTAATAATAAAGTTAGGAAGTATGACTCAAGATCAGTTAGCTAAAAGTATTGGCAAATCACAATCAGCAATCGCTAATAAAATGCGTTTGTTAACTCTTGATGAAGATGTCCAATCAGCGCTTCTTTCTGAACAAATATCGGAAAGACATGCTAGAAGTCTTCTTAATATTGGTGATAAAGAAGAACAAAAAAGGCTGTTAGAAATGATAGTTAAAACTAGAATGACAGTTAAAGAATTAGATGATGAGATTATGAAAATAAAGAAAGCAAATAATATAACCAACCAAGTAGTAGAGCCTCCTAAAGAAGATGATGACGAAGGAGGAAGTTGGAATTTTCCAGAAACTGAAAATATGCCAAGCAATAAATTTATTACTGGCAATAATATAGATGTAGATGTTCAATCAATTAAAAATAATGCTGTTGATATCAGTCCTCAAAATGATTTTGCCGATATCAATAGTTTATTAAAAACATCAAATCCAATTAAAGAAGAGCCAAAAATAGAAAATGCAAATAAATTTATTCCTAATATTAAACCAGAAATAGAAAGTGAAGAAAAAGAATTTATTGAGGATATTACTAAATCACCATTACAACAAGAAGTAAATGATATTTTAGCAAATTCTACTCCAGAGGTTATAAACAAGCCAAATTTAGTTGAAGAAGAGCCAATTGAAACTCTGATGTTAGAAACAGTAAATAAACCAAATGAACAAGTAGAAGTTCCTTCAAATAATCAAAACTTTGGGCTTATTAACAATGATTTATATAGCAAAAAGCAAGAAAATGAAGTATATGATTTAAGATTTGCAATTAATAATATTAGGCAGGCAGTTCAGTCAACAGAGAAGTTTGGATTTGTAATAGATACTGAAGAATTTGATTTTGAAAACATGTATCAGATCATAATTAAAATAGATAAAAACAAGTAATAGCTATATTAGCTATTATTTTTTTCTTTTTTCATTTCCAAAACCTCTTTTTTTTGATAGAATAGATATGACGTAGGAAAAGAGTGGTAAGATGGGAAAAGTAATTTCATTAGTTAATCAAAAAGGCGGAGTAGGTAAAACAACAACAAGTATCAATTTAGCGGCTTCACTAGCCTTATTAGGCAAAAAAGTTCTACTTATTGATTTAGATCCCCAAGGTAATACCACAACAGGAATTGGTATTAACAAAGGAGATGTTGATAATAGTATTTATGAAGCATTAATAGAAAAGATAAATATTAAAGATACTATTATCAAGACAAGATATAAAAATTTATATGTAATTCCGGCGACTATCAATTTAGCAGCAGTAGATATTGAAATACTAGAAAGAAGCAGAATGGAATCAGGATAT
The DNA here is from genome assembly GCA_964542235.1 of uncultured Muribaculaceae bacterium. Lineage (GTDB taxonomy): Bacteria > Bacillota_I > Bacilli_A > RF39 > UBA660 > DAOPMC01. The sequence goes on from CAZITT010000027.1 coordinate 3,485, forward strand.
GCTAAAGCCGGACAATTAAAAAAACATGTTGATACGATTAAAAATGATTTCGATTATATTTTAATTGATTGTCAACCTTCATTAGGAATTCTTACAACTAATGCTCTTACCGCATCAGACTCTGTTATTATCCCTGTTCAATGTGAATTTTTAGCATTGGAAGGAATTACACAATTATTAAATACGATAATGTTAGCTCAAAAAAAGTTAAACCCAGAGTTAACAATAGAAGGAGTCCTATTAACAATGTTAGATTCTAGAACAAATTTAGGTTTTGAAATAGTAGAAGAAATAAGAAGCTATTTTAAAGATAGAGTTTATAACACTATAATTCCAAGATTAATTAGATTAACAGAGGCCCCATCCCATGGGAAGCCAATTATTGCTTATGATCCAACAAGTAGGGGATCAGAAGCTTATATAAATTTAGCCAAAGAGGTGATTGAAAGAAATGGAAGTTTATAATAATAAAAGAAAAGCACTAGGTAGAGGATTAGAAGAGCTTTTTAATAGTGAAGTTTTAGATTATAATAATTTCGAAGAAAAAGTATATGAAAAAACATCTAAAGAAGAAGTAATTCAAATAAATCTTGATGAATTAAGAAGCAATCCTTATCAACCTAGAAAAACTTTTGATGAAAAATCATTAGAAGAATTAGCGCAATCAATAAAAGAAAACGGTATTATTCAGCCAATAATTGTGAAAAAAAGTATCAAAGGCTATGAAATAATTGCTGGTGAAAGAAGAGTAAAAGCATCAAAAATAGCAGGATTAGATAAAATTCCCGCTATTATTCGCAACTTAACTGATGAAGAAATGATGCAAATAGCATTGCTTGAAAATCTTCAAAGAGAAAATTTAAATATAATAGAAGAAGCAAATGCTTACAAAAATTTGCTCATCTCTTTAGAGATAACACAAGAAGAATTAGCAAAGAAATTAGGTAAAAGTAGAAGCCATATTACTAATGTTTTAGGCATCTTAGAATTACCTAAAATAGTAAAAGATATGATTATAGAAAGCAAAATATCAATGGGACATGCAAGAGTCCTATCAAAATTAGAAGATGAAGAAAAAATAATATATTTAACTGAAAAGATAATTAAAGATGAAATATCAGTTAGGGAATTAGAAAATTTAGCAAAAGAAGAATCATACACAAGAAAGAAAAAACAAAAAGTAAAAATAAATAATAACGAATATAAATATTTGGAAAAGGAATTAGAAGAAAAATTAAATACTAAAATAAAAGTTTCTAACAAAAAAATAGAAATATATTTTTCAAGTAATGAAGATTTAAATAGGATATTGGAAATAATGCAATTAATAAATAGGGGTTGATTATGAAAGATTATGGTATAGGAACAACTATCATGATGAAAAAAGCTCATCCTTGTGGTGGCAATCTTTGGGAAATAGTAAGATTAGGAGCGGATATTAAAATAAAATGCTTAAAGTGTGGACATATAGTTTTAATTCCTAGAATAACATTCAATAAAAAAATAAAGAAAATTATTAAAGAAAAGGAGTAGTTATTAATGGCCAAAAAAAGAAAATTAAGAAGATTTAATTTACATCCTGTAACTACAATAATAATACTAATTTTTTTAACATTATTATTAAGCTTTCTACTATCTAAAACAGGTTTATCAGAAACCTATAATACAATTAATTTAGAAACAGGAGCGATAAAAACTAATATTGTTTCAGTTCAAAATCAGTTGAATTATGAAGGAGTTAAAAATTTAATAAGTAGTGCGGCTAAGAATTTTATTAGTTTTGCACCACTAGGAACATTATTAATTACTTTAATAGGATTAGCAGTAGCTGAAGCTTCAGGACTAATAGATACAGTATTAAGAAGAAGAATATTAAAACTATCGCCAACTACAATAACATTTTTACTATTCTTAATTGCTATATTTTCAAGTATTGTCAATGAGGTTGGGTATGCCATAATGATTCCACTAGGAGCACTGATATTTTTGATAAATGGTAGAAATCCACTAACCGGTATTGCCGCCGCTTTTGCTGGAGTTGCTTTTTGTTATAGCATTAGTTTTTTCGTAGGAGCAAATGATATATCTTTAATGCCATATACAACAGCAGCAGCAAAGCTTATAGATAATACCTTCTATGTAAGCATGACATCAAATTTGTTCATTATGATCATATCGTGTTTTATTTTAGCCGCTGTAGGAACATTTATAACTGAAAAAGTAGTAGTAAAAATAATAGGCCGTTATTCATCAAAAACTAGAGATGAATTGGGGCAAACTAAAGAAATTGAATTTTTAGATTTACAATATGAGGAACAAAAAAAATTAAAAGAAGAATCCAATGAAAAAAAAGGTTTAAAAAGTGCTAGATTAGTAGCAATTATATTAGGATTAATCTTTATTTACATGGTAATTCCAGGCTTGCCTTTATCAGGTATGCTATTAGATTTAAAAGAAAGTGCATATGTTTATCAGTTATTTGGGTCAAATTCATATTTTCAGGATGGATTTACTTATATGGTTGCAATAATGTTGACCTTAACGGGTATTGCCTATGGAATATCAGCAAAAACCATTAATAGTGATCGTCAGTTAATAGAAAAATTACATGAAAAAACCAAAGACATTGGTTATATTGTTATATTAATCTTCTTTGCATCACAATTTTTAACTCTAGTAAAAAATACTAATATTGGTATTTTTATAACCGTAGCCTTAACCAATTTCATAAAAATTTTACCAATCTCTGGAGTATTTTTAATTATTGTATCAGTAATAATAATTGCTATAACCAATTTATTTATGACAGCATCCATTGGGAAATGGGCTATTATTTCACCAGTTTTAGTACCATTAATGATGCAGTCAAATATTTCTCCTCAATTTTCCCAATACGTTTTTAGGGCATCCGAATCAATAACTAATGGCATAACGCCACTATTAGCATATTTTATTGTTTACATAGCATACCTAAATATATATAATAAAGACCAAGAACAGCCAATAACCATTAAAAAAGGAATATTATATATGATGCCATATATGATATCGTTAGGAATAACGTGGGTTATTATCATATTAGGATGGTATATAATTGGATTACCACTAGGTCCAGGAGTATTTCCAACATTATAATTCATCAAAGAAGGAAGTGATAAAATGGCATTAAAAGCAGGAATAATTGGATTGCCAAACGTTGGTAAATCTACTTTATTTAATGCAATAACTAAAAAAAATATCTTAGTAGCAAATTATCCTTTTGCAACAATTGATCCTAATATAGGAATGGTATTAGTACCAGATAAAAGATTAGAAGTATTAGAGTCAATGTATAATCCAGAAGAAGTTAAACCAGCAGCTTTTGAATTTGTAGATATTGCCGGATTAGTTAAAGGAGCATCGCTAGGAGAAGGATTAGGAAATAAATTTTTATCACATATTAGAGAAGTTGATGCAATTTGTGAAGTTGTAAGGTGCTTTGATGATAAAGAAATTACTCATGTAGAGGGCTCAGTTGATCCTATTAGGGATGTTGAAATAGTAAATTTAGAATTGATATTTTCTGATTTAGAAGTTATTAATAACCGAATAGACAAGTTAAAAAAGAAAGCAGAAACTACTAAAGATAAAGATTCATTATTAGAAGTAGCAGCACTTACTAAATCAAAAGAAAATCTAGAAAAAAGCATTCCACTTAGGTTAGTAAATTATACAAAAGAAGAGTTAAAAGCAATAAAGTCGTATAATTTACTGACATTAAAACCACATATCTATCTAGCAAATATCAGTGAAAACGATCTAATGAGCAACAATGGGCATGTTAAAAAATTAAAAGAATATGCTAAAAAAGAGAATTCTGAAGTTGTTTTAATATCAGCCAAAATAGAATCAGAGTTATCAGAATTAAATGATAATGATAAATTAGAATTCTTAAAAGAAATTGGTATAGAAGAAAGTGGATTAGATAAATTAGTAAAAACAACTTTTTCGCTTTTAGGATTAGCAACTTATTTTACAGCAGGGCCTAAGGAAGTAAAAGCCTGGACATTTACTAAAGGTATGAACGCTAAAGAATGTGCCGGAATTATTCATTCCGATTTCGAAAAGGGATTTATTAAAGCAGAAATTATAGCATATAAAGATTTAATAGAATCTGGCAGTGAAATAAAAGTAAAAGAAAAAGGCAAATTTAGAATAGAAGGAAAAGAATATTTAATGCAAGATGGAGATATTTGTCACTTTAGATTCAATTTATAAAAAATATTTCTAATAATTTTATTGAAACAAGAAAAAATGTAATATATAATAATAGTAAATAGGAGGTAAAATATGAAGGTTGAATTAAGGAAATTTTTAGAAGAATTAAGGACGTTAATTTTAGGAGGAAAAAAGGGTAATAAATCAAAAGGGGGAGATTTAGAAGACAAAAAGCAGAATGAAGAACAAAAACACACTGAAGAAGAACTTCCATCAATATATAAATTTGATATTTTAGGGTTAGGAATTAAATATATAGATTATTATCATTCTACTTCTGTAGGAGAATTCCTTATGACTTGGGCCAATTGTGATAAACAAATTAGAGAAATTATGGGTGTCAGAACTCCTGATGGCAAAATAAAAGAAATACTTACTGGTATTTGTTATGATGAGGTAAAGATAGGGAAAAAAGCTTCTCAATTGGAAATTCCATGTGGTGTTTATGCGGGCTATCCTTATTTGTACAAGACAGATTTTAGTAAAACATATGAAGGCTTGTGCAAAATAGGACAATATATAAATAATCACCCTAATAAAGAAAAATATGCTAAAGAACTAGAAGAAGATTTTGCTGAATTCCCTAAAACTCGCAGTGAAGAAATTGATAAAAGAAGTGCATTTATTGCAAAAAGGGCAGAAATTATAAGAATGTTAGATAGAAAAGACAATTAATCTTCCTAAGGTTCAATATCTATTTTCAGGTGCTTAT
>CAZITT010000028.1:0-8187 GCA_964542235.1 uncultured Muribaculaceae bacterium
TTCTTTTTTGACTTCTTCTACTTTTCCTCTTAAATTTGTCATATTTGCTGCTGCTGCCGCTGTTAATGCTTTAAATTCTTTAATTACATTATCAGCTGTCTTTGGTGTTTCTAGAGAAACTTCTTCTGATATTGTTGATTTTGGTGGAGTTAAATCTTGGACTGGAGTTTCTTCTGTTGGTAATTTCTTAACTTCTTGATTACCAGGTATTTCTACTGATTGTTCCCCTAATCCATTATTTATCTTAACTCTAGGATCAACAATTGATGGAATACTTTCATCACTTGTATCAGCTTTTTTAATAGCATCCATTCCTACTCCTGGAATAGTAACTGTTTCTTCGGCAATAGGCATCTCAAATGGTGATTTTGCAGGATTAGGAAAAAATGGTTCTTCAGTGTTAACTTTTTGATTTTCTAATTCTAAATCTTTTGTCATTTTAATCTCTTCCTCTCCATCAATTAAAGCTTTTCCTTTTATATGAAATAAATTATTAATTGATAATTTTATTTTCTTTCTCGGAGATATCTCAGTAGCTTTTTTATTTAAGCCAAGAGAAACAACAGTATAATTAACTACTGCAGATACAGATTGTACAACTTCTCTAACTTTAGTACTGGCATATTTTTTGATTACCGATAAAGTAGATTGTCTAAATTTGATTAATTTAGCTTCTCTATCCTCCGAAACCGTATTAAAAAAACCATGATTTTGTATTGTTATTGCATTTAGCATATATATCATTCCCCCTCTATTATTGGACTGTTCCTTCTTTTGCTAATTCGCGAAGTACTTCTTTAATTTTTAACCATTCTTCATCTGATGATACTCCACCTAATTTAATCTCTTCACCATCTCTAATTACTTCAGAAACATAAATAGTAACATTGCCTGATTCATCTATCTCATTTTTTGTATAGACCATATATTCTTTTTTTGTATCATTAAATTGAAAAACGATTATTACTTCTACATCTTCAGTTGTTCCATCCATTTTATTTATGGTTATCATCTTTCTTTCTTCCATAATAATTCCCTCCTAATATATTCTATTAATATCAGTTTAACACATTTGATATGTTAATACAACCCTTTTATTTAACTTTTTTTATTAAAAATGTTTTACATCCATATGAACAATAATTTGTAATATAACTGTCAAGTATCTTGATATCATTAATATTTTTCTTATTTTTATTGGTAGAATCATAAAAGCCTTTTAACCTAATTTTACCATATGATTGATCGCCAAAAATATAATCGTAATCATCAAAATAATCTGTTAATTTATCTTCTATTTCAAGCACATTAAAAATACCATCATCTTTTATTATTTCATAGTTTTTATTATTTATTATGATGTTTTTCATATTATCACCATATTAATTATAACATATTTATTTCATAGGTAGACTAAAAAGATTAGAATTAGAACTTATTCCATTTTGGTAATATTCAGGTACAGTTCCTTGAATTATTTTAAAAGAAATAGGAATCATATTTGTAACTAAAACTTCTTGTGAGGCAAAAGGTAAAACCACTCTAGCTTTAACATCTACTTTTACATATAATTCTACAATTGCATTGTTAATTCCATATTCCTTAACACTAACATTGACATTACTATTAATATAGCCTACTAACTTTAATTTGATAGGAATTTCTGGTCCAATATTACTTAATAACATATTATTAGTTAAAGCACCAAGAGGAATTCGATAAACAATGCCATTACTATATGATTTATATCCATTAATAGTACTCATATCACCATTTGATACTCTTACTAAATCTTCTTGAATATTATTGGTAATTTTATCTAAAAACTCATTAACAATGATTGAATTATAATTAATATATCTAATATCGCCATTATTATTTTGGGATATATCAAATAAACTGTTACTATCAAGTTTATTAATATATTCTTGTTTAGTAGAATTATTGATGGCAATATTGATAATTTTTTCTATTTCTACTTGGGAATAGTTTAACAAAAGAGGTAATAATTGTTTATTAGCAAACCATAAAATAAAGCATGGTAAAGAATTAATTACTAAAAATATAATTAATATTTTTTTTATCAATATTTCTTTTGGAGTTCTTAATTTTAATCTTCTTCTCATACTAATATATATTAGAAATAACAAAAAAAATATACATTTTCATGTATATCTAGAAAGCTCCCATTTTCTTAGCAATTATAATTCCTGCTATCATCAAAACAATAAGTATTGAAATAATAATGACTAAAACGACAAATCTATCATCTTTTTCGTGCAATTCTTCAAATTCTTTTTCTTCTTCATCAGTCACTTTAATCAATTCATCTGTTCCAATTAAAGTTTTATTTATAAATTCTTTTAAATCTTCATTTTGTTTTTTATCTTCGATATTTTTCTTTTCTTCTTTCTCCTCATAAGTATCATCTAATATTTTTTTACTTATTTCTTCATCTAATTCAATATTAGTAGACATTAAATCATTCATTATTGGTTTAGTTTCTTTTAATTCTTCTATTTTATTAGCCATATTATTTGAACAGACGGTATCAATTAAACTTTTTAAATTTTCTTCTTTCATTTTCTCTTGTTCTTCGTCAATATTATCAAGATCAAGTTTTGTTAAAATGTTATATTCTGTATTTATAAATCGTTTTTTGTCATCATCTTCTACAAATATCTTTTCTTCTTTAGCTTTTTTTAGTATTTCATTTATATCATAAACTTTATGTTCATCATCATTTTCTTCGCTGATTTCTTTATCGTTTTCTTGATGTTCTTCTCCTATAATGTCATGATATTTTTTTAATTTCATATATTCTTCTCTAGAAGTGGGATTATTATTCACATCATTTAAATCAATTTCTTCATCTTTGTTTATATCAATATAATCAATATTTATGTCATTAATATTATTATATAATTGCTCATTTCTTTTAGCTCTTGACATATCATTAATGGCAACATTATATTTATCCATTCTGGTATTCATAATCATCACCTATTCTATCTTAATGATATATTAACATATAATTATCCTAAAAGTCAAAATTAATGTTTTCAATTAGAAAAAAGATTGTTTTTTATACTTTAATTATATATAATTAAAGTGAGGTGAAGTGTTGTGAAAGCTAGAGTATCTGAAAATTTATGTATTGGCTGCGGAGCCTGTGCGGCAATAGCTCCAGAGATATTTGAATTAAATGATAATGGTGTATCTGAGGTAATTAATGCTTTAGATGAAGAGAATATAGAAAAAGCTAAAGAAGCTGAAGAATCATGTCCAACTAATGCTATAACTGTTAACGAAGAATAAAAAAATAACTAAACGTTATTTTTTTTTGTTAAGTTATATAATTTTCTTATTTCGTTATGTGATATTTCACGATATGCTCCTGGCTTTATTCCATCTAGATTTAAAAAGGCAATTTTTTCCCTTTTTAGTTTGATTACTTGATAACCAACTGTTTCAAACATTTTTTTGATTTGATGATTTTTTCCTTCATGAATAATAATTTGAATTATTGAATTATTATTTTTTTTATCTATCTTTTTTATTTTTATTTTACAAGGTTTTGTTTTGTTGCCATCAATAAAAACTCCACTTTTTAAATTATGAAGTGCTGCCATTGTTAAAATGCCATCAATTTTTGCTATATATACTTTATCTATATTATTGCTAGGATGCATTAATTTATTGGCAAAATCGCCATCATTAGTTAAAATAATAGCTCCCGTTGTATTGTAATCTAATCTTCCAATAGGATATATCCTAACATTAGCATCAATCAAGTCAACAACTGTTTTTCTTTCTTTTTCATCTTTGGCTGAACATATTATTCCCCTTGGTTTATTTAATAAATAATAGACTTTTTTATCTTTATTAAGAACTGTTCCATCTATTTCAATTACATCTTTACTATCAAATTTTTTACCTAACTCTTTAATTATTTCACCGTTTACTTTTACTTTACCACTTTTTATCAAGTTTTCAGCATTTCTTCTAGAAGTATATCCCATATTAGCAATTAACTTTTGTAATCTTTCCATATAAATCACCTAGATAGATTATAGTATAATATTAATATAATAACAATTATTCTTTTAGGAACTTATTTATTATTTTTTGCCAAATAGATATATTTTCATTTATATAAATAGATTCTTTATGAAGAAAATTATCTTCTAAATATATGTACATTTCCCCTATTTTTTTGTTTTTGTTAGCGGTTTTAGATAGAACGACTTTAGTTGTTATTTTATCAATTTCTTTTTCTTTTAAAGGATAAAAAAACGAGTTTTTTACATATAATTTTTGACTATTATAATCTATACTAAATTTATTTTTATCAACAATTGGATATTTTTTATAATCATTAAAAATATCTTCAAAAAGAACTTTATGAAGATCATAATCATATCCATAATTAAAACTGAAAATAGCAATATTTAAATTGTTATTAGAAGCGGTTGTTGATAAAACTTTTCCAGCACTGGGAGTACTTCCTGTTTTACCACTAGTTATGTAATTATAAGAAAATAACAATTTGTTTCTATTTCGCCAAGAATAAGTTTTGATATCACTTTCACAAATATAACTTTTAGTAGATGATATTTTTAAATAAGTGTTATTTTTTGCAGCATAAGAAGTTAAAATAGCCATATCACGGGCTGTTGATATATTTTTAGTATTTTCATCTAAGCCATGAGAATTTTGAAAGATAGTGTTAACCATGCCTAATTCTTGAGCTTTTTTGTTCATCATCTGAACAAATTTTTCTTCAGTGCCACCAATATAACTAGCGATTACAATAGCAGCATCATTGCCACTTCTTAACATTAAACCATAAACTAAATCAATAAGTAACATTTTTTCTTTATAGCTTATATATATATTTGATCCATAAATGTCTAGTACTTCTTCTCCTACTGTTACTATATTATCTAATTTACCAGATTCAATTGCTAATATTGCTGTCATAATTTTAGTAGTTGAAGCTATTAATCTTTTCTCATCAGCATTTTTTTCATAAAAAACTCTACTGCTATCAATATCCATTGCTATTATTGATTTACTATTTAAGTCTATTGCATAAATATTGATAGGAATAATTAATAAAAATAATAAAAATATAAGTTTTTTCACATAATTCACCAATAAAATTATATGAAAAAAACTCAAATTAATGAGTTTTCTCTAATCAATTATGCTGACTTTTTATTTTTGTAATTGAATTTGTTTGCACCAGAATATTTTGCTTCTTTTTTAGCTTGTCTACATTTTGGACATCTTTGAGGTTCGTTTTGAAAACCTTTTTCTTCATAAAAGTCTTGCTCACCAGCAGTAAAAACGAATTCTTCTCCACAGTCTTTGCAAACTAATGTTTTATCTTTCTTTTCCATGATACCTTCCTCCTTTAAAAATTGTATTTAATAGATACTTTTAAACATCTCTTTTTAAAGGAAACTTTTTAAAATAATCTTTAAATCAATATGAATTATAACATATAATGATATTTTATGCAAGCAAAATATCAATATGCATATAGTCCGTGAATTTTTTCTCTATCAATATCGCTAATATTTTCTACTTGCCACTGTCCATCAACCTTCTCAACATTAAAGTCAATAGTATAAGTAACAGACTCTGTAGTATTTTCTATTTTGTTTAATTTATAATCCATAAATAAGCTATTATCAAATACTCCTTGAGCATTTTTAAATTGACTAGCATTAGTTGTTAGATAAGTATCAGCCTCAGCAATTGCTTTGTAATAGTCTGTCACATCTATTTGAACAGTTACAACAGCACTATCTCCATCAATAACCTCATCTTTTACTTCATACATCATATTAGTGTATTGTTTAATCAATAGATCTTTATATTTAGATTTTTGCTCTGTTGTCATTGTTGTATCGGCATTAATAACATTATCTAATTGAGTTAGTACTTTCTCATCTTTTGTTTTATAATCGTTTAAAACCTTTTCAACTCTTTTAGTTGGTGTATTATCAAGATTACCCCAAGTACAACCTGTTACAACTGCTAAACATATTGATATGAAAAATAATAAGTATTTCTTCATAAAAATTCCTCCCATTAATATCATGGAAAGAATTATTTTTTTTATACATAATTTGATTTGAATTATTGAGTAGCTTGGTTTTCCCAATGGCATTTAACAAATTTGGCATCAGAATAAAAGTTCTTTTCTTCTCCTGTTAAAAGGTCTGCGGATTTTGAATTTGATACTAAGTCATTGGCAATCATTATTTGATATGGATATCCAGATTGTGACATATCGACCAATACTTCTCTAAGAGACACTCCATACATAGAATTATTAGGCTTATTTTGCTTATTATACATTAGTATATCACTAATGGCATCGTACGCTGAATTTAAATATAATTTTTCTTCTTCAAGAATATCTTCATTATAAGAATTATATTCAAATTCATTATAGCAATTAGAAACAGGAACCCAAATTTCATTCTCTTTTAGTTCAATATAACTTTCACCTGCTAGAGCTTGATTCCATAGTCTACTTTTAGCTGCAACCATAAAAAATTTTAATGCTTCTATATTTGCTAGTATTGTTTTTCTCCCAAAATAACTATATGCCGCTATTTTTATGTATTCCTCCATGGTTATATAATCTTTTGAAACTTTTCTGCCATTTATTAATTCATAGTCTCCTGGAAATTGTTCGTCATCATTGTAATCAGAAACTATCGGACAATCTATTAATCTAATTCCTATTTCATTTGTTGGGCAATCAGTTACATCTATCAACTCTAAATTTTTACCATAACAACCAGCTGTATATGCTGTCATTTCAGCATCAGTCATTACTCTATCTGAACCGATGTTACATTCTGCGCGAATTTTTTCTAAAGATTTGCCTAAATAAAGCCCTCTTTTTATACATTTATCTATGTCAGTATAACCAAATAAATTATTTGGACTAACTAATTTGCCATTTTCCCTATATTCAAAATGCAAATGGGCTCCATAAGCATTATCTGACCCCAATCCTGAGCCACCTACTTTACCAATAATGCTTTCAGTTGTTACTTTATCTCCAACACTAACCAAGACTTCTGATAAATGGGCATATTTTGTTTGAACTACTCCATCTTCCGATTCTATTACAATATATCGACCATAGCCTCCTTTATTTGAACTATAAACTGATTTTACCGTTCCACCTACTGCTGAATAAACATTGGATCCATATTCTGCTGCTAAATCTACTCCTGAATGGAAAGACGTGCCATAATCACTTTGAGATTGACGATAACCATATAAACTACTAACAGAATAAGACTTTAATGGTATAGTAATTGAACAAAGTCTATTAGCATAAATTACATCAGGACTTGTATTTAAGGTGTTACTTCTTCCTTCATTCTTTGCTAACATTATTATCACAATTATTAGTAAAAGTGAAATAAGAAAAATTACTCCTATTGCAATTAGTCTATATTGTTGGGGTAAAATAGCAAAAATAGAACTTCCCAAACTATTTTTATTTTCATCTTCTGAGTTCATTTTATCCCTTCTTTTCTTTTTTAGTTATTATAATAAAATAAGAAACTAAACCAATTATTAGTACAATTCCTCCTAATATTAACAACATTCTATTTTTTTTTACTTCATTTTCAGATTGTTCTTTTGTTTTATTAATAACAAACTTTAATACAATATTATTATTATTTGTTATATCCCAGGTATACATATTATCTTTAATGCTTGTTGCATTATTATATTTTACAACAAATGGTAATTTAATATTGAGATAAATATCACTACTATACTCTACATTATTAATGTACCAATCTTCTTTAATATTAGACAATTCTAATGTAGCAACATTATCTTTAATATTAAAACTTGCATTCTTAAATAAATCTTTTATTGGAGCTTTAATTATCAAACTATCTATACTATCAGTAGTGATAATGGCAGAACCATAAATATTGTCATTATCACTACTAGTTTTATAATTAAACTCAGGATAAATATTTTTATATTTATTAACAGTTTCGTTTCCTATGCTATTAAAAAATGAATTAACATTAAAATTTGGATTTAAATCTCCAACTATCAAATCATTTTTTGGCTGTTTTAGAGTTACTTCTACTTCATTAGATAAATCTTCATTAATTGTTAAATTAAAAT
>CAZITT010000029.1:0-8087 GCA_964542235.1 uncultured Muribaculaceae bacterium
ATATTTAATTTTGTCTTCTTAGTAGATCTAAAATGCATTAATATTTCATTTTCAATACATTTAGCACAATAAGTAGTAATCTTTGTTTTATGTTTTAATGAATATGAATCAATCCCTTTTATTAAGCCAATGGTACCAATACTGATTAAATCATCAATATCAACATCCTGATATTCAAATTTTTTAACAATATGGGCAACTAATCTTAAATTGTGCTCTATTAAAATATTTCTTGCTTCTTTATCTTTTTTTAAAAGCAAGTCAATATATTTTTCTTCTTCTTCTTTACTTAAAGGTTCAGGAAAAGCTTTATTTGAATAAGATGTTGTAAAAAAAAGACATGTTTTTAATAACTCAATTAATTGTATAAGCATAATACCTCCTAATTAATTTTATTTAAAGCATATAGAAAGTTGTTAAAAAAATTCACATTTTTTAAGAAAGGTGGTATAATAAATAACATCTTTTAAAGGAGATTATATTTATGAAAGATTATTCATTAAACCCAGAAGAAAGAAAACAATTTATTACATCATACCGAATTAAAAACAATGAAATTATTGTTAAATTGGCAAGTGGAGAAAATTATGTTATTCCTTATAACGAACAAAATGAAAAAAAGGTTTTATCACGCATGGAAAAACAAGCAGAAAATACAACTGATATTAAGAATAAACTTTCTAAAAGTAATGGAAAAAGTAGGGTATTTTTATTATGGAGTGCTGCTTTATTTACTTTTTTATTTTTACCGGCTATTCTATTAGGACAAGCATCAGTTATTACCTATTTAGGGGTTAGTGTAACATTGCTTAATATAGTATTGTACTCTTACGATTTAATATTTAATAAATTAAAACAAAGAGATATTGCAAAGCAAAAATATTTTTTAGAACATCGACAAGAATTAAATGACAATGTTAACAATAACAAAAACATGCTATTAGGCTTAAGTAAAAAAGCAAAGAAACAAATTGAACAAGCTCCTGTTGAGAGACCTGTTTTTGATATAAATACTATTGATAGTTATTCATTAAGGGATTTAAAAACCTTAAGAGATAATATTCAAAGAGAATTAGCTTTTGGATTTAATCAAGAACAAGATCAAGAACAATCTATTGATAATGCTAAAGAAGTTAGATCTAGAAAAATTGAAAATCAATAATAAAAAAAACACTAATTAAGTATGGCTTAAATGACATACTTTTTTAGTTGTTAAATTAATTTTATTTTAAATATATAGAAATTTGTTAAAAAAATTGTTATGATATTCTTATTAATATTATTTTTGTTTAAAGGTAGATAATGATGAATAATGAAATAAAAAAAGAAAATTTTGAATTTGATAGTTTTTATAGTCAAGCTACAGCGCAGTTATTAGATAAAATCAAAGCTGATGATGAGTTGTTACAATTTATTGGATTATATTCTAAAAGTAGTAAGGTAGTTTTATATGAAAAGGTGCTAATTGGTTTTTCTTATTTAAGTAGTGGATCGTGGCCAGAGATACAAATAGCAATTTTAAAAGAATTTCGTAATCGAGGATATGGTAAAGCACTTACAAATAGGTTAGTAAGAGACTGCTTTGAACAAAATTGTATGGGAGTTAAGCTATTAATTGATAAAGATAATGAAATATCAATGAAATCAGCAGAAGCATGCGGATTTTATAGAGAAGATAATGAAGAATTAAATCCTCTTAATAAAGAAGATAAATATTATACTTATATAAAAAGAAATCCTAATTATAGAAAAATTGGTAGATAGTATAATGAAAAAATTTAACATGGTAGATGAAGGCTTTATTTGTCTTAATTGTGGAAAGAAAGTTAATAATTTAGGATATTCCGCCAGAAATCATTGTCCTTATTGTTTAACATCTTTGCATGTTGATAATAATCCAGGTGATAGGAATAACATGTGTATGGGATTAATGACGGTTATTGGTTGGGAACAAGCTAAAAAAGGAGAAATTAAGTTAATTTTTAAATGTTCTAAATGTGGAATGATAAAGAAAAATAAAATGGCCATTGATGATGATAAAGAAGTATTTTATAAGATAATAGGTGATAAATAATGCAAAGGTATTTTGCCCGTAAATTAGTTAGTGATCAATTTATTTTAAACGATGAAGATACATATCATGCTGTTAAGGTAATGAGATCAAAAATAGATACCAAAATAGAGATCGTATATGATAACAAATTATATTTAGGTGTTATAAAAAACATAGAAAATAATGTGTCAGGAATTATTATTGAAAAGTTAGAAGGAAAAAAACCATTATTTAACGTTACAATTGCGCAAGCTTTAGTTAAAGAACAGAAATTTGATTTAATTTTACAAAAGAGTGTAGAGTTAGGAGCTAGTGGTTTTATTCCTCTTAGAACTACGAGGTCAGTTGTTAAAATAAATGAAGATCATTCAAAAAAAATAATAAGATGGCAAAAAATTATTAATGAAGCAGCAGCACAATCTAAACGAATAGATATTCCTAAAATCTTAAATATTAGCAATATTAATGAATTGTGTAAGATGGATTATAAATATAAATTTTTATGTAGTGTTAACGAAAATGCTAAAACAATAAAAATGGTACTACAAAATATATCAATATGTGATAAAATATTATTTGTAATTGGTCCAGAAGGTGGTTTCTCTCTTGATGAAGAAAATCTAATGATGGATCATGGTTTTATAAGAATTACGTTAGGAGATCTAGTTTTAAGAACAGAAACTGCTTCTTTAGCAATTCTTAGTATGATAAATTATCATTTTATGAGGTGAAGTTATGTTAGAAAATTTTATTCAAAATATTGGTAATAGTAATTTAATAGTTTTATTTATTTTATTAGGTTCGGTAATTATTATCACACTAATAACATTTTCTAGTGAAAAGAAAAATAATAAAAAATTAGAAAAATATCAACCCAAATATATAGAAAATGAAGAAACTATTGAAAAAATTAAGGAGCAAGAAAAAGCTAAAGAACAATTAGAAGAATTAACAATCTCTCTTCAAAACCCTAAAGAAGAAATAGAAAGATCAACTGATTTTGAGAAAGAACAAGAAAAAACAGCGATTATTAATTATGAAGAATTAAAAAAAGCAAGTGTAAATGTTGATAATAGAGATAAAAAACTATTAGAAGATGAGGGTAATGAACCAATAAGTATAGAAGATTTATATATAAGAGATTTAGAATTAAAAAGAGTAAAGTTAGATCTTGATGAACAGTTGCAGGAAATAGAGATGAGAGATTATAAAACGCCATCAAAATTTAAAAATTCGGAAGTGTTATCTCCTGTTTTTGGAATTAATAGATATACAAAACCATTACAAGAATCAGAGTTTAAAACAAAAGTAGAAATAGAAATTGCTAAAACTGAGAGATTTCTGAAGGAATTAAAAGAATTAAGAAATAAATTAGACTAGTTCTAATTATTTTTTTCTAAGGAGGAAATTATGAAAGTAGGGATATATACTTTAGGATGTAAAGTTAATATATATGAAAGCGAATATATTATGAGCTTATTTAAAGATAAAGGTCATATTATTGAAGATTTTAATGACAAGTGTGATGTTTATATTATTAATACTTGCACTGTAACTAATAATAGTGATTTAAAAAGTAAAAAAATAATAAGAAGTGCTAGAAGAAAAAATAAAAATGCTTGTATAGTAGCGATGGGATGTTACACTGAAAATAATAAAGATGATTTAATCGATGAAATAGATCTCGCTATTGGCAATTCTAATAAATCAAAAATTGTAGAATTAGTAGAGGAATATATAAAAGAAAAAAACAGAATAGAAAAGTTTGATGATATCACTAATATTCCTTTTGAAAACATGGAAATAAAACATTTAAATTCTAAAACAAGAGCTTTTGTTAAAATTGAAGACGGCTGTAATAATTTTTGTACTTATTGTATTATTCCTTATGTTAGAGGAAGATGTCGTTCTAAGAATAAAGGCGAAGTTTTAAAAGAAATAAATGAACTGGTTTGTAATGGCTATAAAGAAATAGTGTTAACTGGCATCCATACTGGTAACTATGGAAAAGATATTAATACTTCTTTATCTGATTTATTAGAAGGATTATTAAAAATAGATAACTTACAAAGAATTAGGCTATCATCTATTGAGATAACAGAACTCGATGATAAATTTTTTAAATTGCTGGAAAATAAAAAAATATGCAATCATTTGCATATCCCACTTCAATCAGGCAGTGATAAAATATTAAAATTGATGAATCGAAAATATACTAAAAATTATTTTTTAAAAATAGTAAATAAAATAAGAACAATAAGACCAGATATTTCTCTAACAACTGATGTAATAGTAGGTTTTCCAAGTGAAAATGATAAGGATTTCTTAGAATCTATTAATTTTATAGAAAAAATAAAATTTGCCAAAATCCATGTTTTTCCTTATTCTAAAAGAGATAAAACCATCGCTGCTACTATGGATAATCAAGTAGAAGAAAAAGTTAAAAAAATTAGAGTAAAAGAATTAATTAATTTATCAAAAAAACTAGAAAATGATTACTTTAATAAATTTATTAATCAAAGTTTAGATGTTTTAATTGAAAAAATTAAAGATAGTTACTCTTATGGTCATACATCTAATTATTTATACTTAAAAATTAAGGAGAATCTAAAAATAAATGAAATATATAATGTTAGAATAGAAAAGAATATGAAAGCTGGTGACTAGTTTATGGATTATGTTAAAGGGAATTTTCGAAAAAGTATTTTTAAATCAGATAAAGGATATATTATAGGATTATTTAAAGTAAGAGAAGTAAGTAGTGAAAAACTAGAAACATTTTTAAACAAGACTATTACTTTCACCGGTTATTTTCACGAATTAAATGAAAATGACTACTATCAATTTAATGGTGAATTTCTCATTCATGAAAAATATGGTGAGCAATTTAATGTATCTAGTTATGAGGTAGAAAAACCAACTGAGAAATCAGGAATAATAGAATTTTTGTCTTCCGATTTATTTAAAGGAATAGGAGAGAAGAAGGCTATTAAAATAGTTGAGGTTTTAGGAAATGATTGTTTAAATATAATTATTAATAATCCAAATAATTTATTATTAGTTCCAGAAATAACTGAAAAACAAAAAAATACAATTTACGAAAGTTTAATTAAGTATCAAACTAGTTATGATATTATTTTAGAATTAACAAACCTTGGATTTAATACTAAAGATGCTCTAACGATATTTTATGAGTATAAAAAATTAGCAATTGATAAAATTAAAGAAAATATTTATCAATTGATAGATGATATCAATGAGATGTCATTTAAAAAAATTGATAATTTAAAAGATAAATTAGATATTGATGCTTATGATATAAGAAGAATAGAAGCTGGATTAAAATATGCTTTATTAGAAGCTTCTAATGTTTTAGGCGATATTTATCTTTATAAAAACGAATTGTTTAATTATGCAATGAGAATTCTAAAAGTAAATGATTATGATAAATTAGAAACAGGACTATCAAACTTAATTGATGTTGGTAAAATTATTAAAAAGGAAGAAAATTATTATTTATGTGATTTATATTTAAAAGAAACCTATGTTGCTAAAAGATTAACATCTATTGCTAAAAAAGATGTTAAAAAAGAAAAAGTAAAATTAAAAGAAAATCATATTATTTATAATCAAGAGCAAACTGATGCAATCTTAAGTAGTTTTAATGAAAACTTTTTAGTAATAACGGGTGGGCCAGGTACAGGAAAAACAACAATTATTAGAGCAATCACTGAGTTATATCAAGAGTTTTATAAGTTAGATAATAATTTAATATCAAATGAAATCGCTCTTTTAGCCCCAACTGGAAGAGCCAGTAAAAGAATTAGTGAAGCAACTAACTTATCAGCTTCTACTATTCACCGCTTTTTAAAATGGGATAAAGAAACTGATCTTTATGCAATTAATGAAAATAATAAAAGTAAAGTAAAACTAGCGATTATCGATGAAGCCAGTATGATTGATATAAATGTCTTTTACAATTTGTTATTAGGATTAGAAGAAGATTGCAAAATAGTATTAGTGGGAGATTATGATCAATTGCCAAGTGTTGGGCCAGGGCAATTATTAAAAGATATCATTGAAAGTGATATGTTTAAAGTAGTTAAGCTTAAAACCTTATATCGTCAAGCATCTAACTCTAATATTATTAAATTCGCGCATGATATCAAAAATCAAATAATTGATGATAGCATTTTTAAAAATGATGATGATGATTTAATTTTTATTGATGCAAATAATAACAATTTAAAAGAAAAACTCCTTCCTATAATAAAAGATTATACTTATGGTAATTATCATGATTTTCAAATATTAGCCCCTATTTATGCTTATGAAAATGGAATTGATGACTTAAATAAGTTTTTACAAGAAGTAATTAATAAAGAAAATAGTGAAGAAATCAATTATGAAGAATTTACCTATAAAGAAAAAGATAAAATATTACAATTAGTAAATATCCCGGAGGAAAATGTATTTAATGGCGACATAGGCATTATTAAAAAAATAAATTTAAAACCAAAAGAAATATTTGTTGATTATGATAATAACGTTATTAAATTTACACCTTCTACTTTTAACAATATTAAACATGGATATTGTATAAGTATTCATAAATCTCAAGGCAGTGAATTTGATACAGTAGTTATTCCTATTCTTAATAAATATAATAAAATGTTATATAAAAAATTAATTTATACCGCTGTGACAAGAGCAAAAAAACATTTATATTTAATTGGCGAAAAGTCAGCCCTTAATAATGCAATTATGAATGATTCATATAAAGAAAGAAAAACAACCTTAAAAAATTTTATTATTGATAGTATGAATTCATAACAAACGTTAATAATATTAGTGAGGTGGATTTATGAAAACAATGACTAAAGTATGGATGGGGTTAATTGGTGGAGTTTGTATCACAGGATTATTTTATTATTTATCTTTACCTGAGGATGAAAAAGAAAAAATAAAAGAAAAAGTAAAAAGTATGAAAAGAAAAGAATGTGATATGTTAGATGAAGCATAAACTGTTATAAAGTTTATGCTTTTTTATTGTAATTAATAAGAAAATATGATACTATAAAAGATAATTTTGGAGGTATGTATATGGAAAAAGTTAAAGAAAAATATTATGTAGATTTATCTAATCAATTTATGGAAGAAACAGGTAAAAAGGTAACAAGTGAAGAAAGTAAAGAGTTTTATTTATGGTTAGAAACTAAGCAAGAACAAGTAGAAGTTTATTTTTCTCATTTGGATTATCTTGGAGCACTAGATAAATCTAAGATAATAATTGAATTAGGAAAAGGAATCCACGATACTTTAGGATATACTTTATCTAAACAAGGTTATAATTTTGTTAGTATTTCAGAATATGCTGATACTTTTGAAAGAAGGGGTCGTGGTTTTGAAATATATAATGGCAAATTAACTTTTCATCAAGGTAAGCCAAGAATTGCTTATGCTAATATATGTGATATGTTAATGGGGCCAAGAATAGATTCTAAATATCAAGAGCCAAGTATTGTTATAACACAATTACCATATCCTAATTCAATTAAAACATTAACATCATTACCAATTAGTGATGTGGATGTTGTTATTGGCTGGTATGGTGATAAAGCAGATAAAAACATTTACAATAGGCTTGAAAATATGGGGATGATAAGAGAAAGATTAGCTCAGTTGGAAAAATGGTATCCAATTGAGATAATGGAAGATGATAAACAAATCAAAGATACAATAGTACAGGTAACTAGAGTTAGAACAGCAAAATAGTACTGTTGACAGCTAATAAAAATTTAGCTGTTTTTTTATTTGATATAGTATATAATTATTATGAGAATATAGAAAAGAGGTTCTTATGCTAAGATTAAAAAATGTTTCAAAGTTTTATTATAATAAAGGTATTGTGACTAGTGGTTTTTCTAAAATTAGTGTTGAATTTAACATGGGTGAATTTGTTGTTATTACTGGTGAATCAGGAAGTGGTAAATCTACTCTTCTTAATGTTATTTCAGGCCTTGATACTTATGAA
>CAZITT010000030.1:0-7260 GCA_964542235.1 uncultured Muribaculaceae bacterium
TAATTGATAAACTTTGCGTTTGTCCTCTTGTAAATAATGCTGAGCCATGAGTCCTAGGTAAAATATCAATTGCTGTTGCTAACGGCCTTATTTCTGTCATACTTCTTCCATCTGCTCTAGTATGCTCTTTAACTACAATTTTTCTAAATATTTCATATTCAATTTTTTCTAGAAAAAATTTAACTTTAGTTAATAACTCATTTAATTCTTCTGTTTTTAAACTTTCATTATCCAAAGTATATTTACTAATAATATCTGCTTTTAATTCTTCAATTTTAGCATATTTTTCTGTCTTATCTAAAATGCGCATTGCTTTATCTAAATCTCTTGCTACTTGTTTTTCTATTTCTTTCTTAAACTCATCCGTTATCTCTAACGATTCATAATCCATTTTTGGTTGACCAATTTCCACAATTATTTCTTCTTGGAATTTAATTAACTCTTTAACTGCATCATAACCAAACATCAATGCTTCTAGCATATCTTCTTCATTTACTTCTTTAGCACTTGATTCAACCATATTAATAGCTTCTTTTGTTCCCGCTACTGTTAAATCAATGTCACTTAATTCTGACTCTTCTACTGTTGGATTAATAATAAATTTATCATTTATTCTTCCTACTTTAACTGCTGCTACTGGACCATCAAATGGAATCTTACTAATAGCAGTTGCTAGTGATGATCCAAATAATGCTGCTATTTCTGGTGCATTATCTTGTTCAACTGATAAAACTGTATTAACAATTTGCACTTCATTTTTAAAGCCTTCCGGAAAAAGTGGTCTCATTGGTCGATCAATCATCCTAGCAGCAAGAGTCGCGTTATCTGTTGGTCTTCCTTCTCTTTTAATAAATCCACCTGGTATCTTACCTACTGAATATAATTTTTCTTGGTATAAAACTGTAAGAGGGAAAAAATCCGATAAAATATTGGCTTTTTTTGATACTACTGCTGTTGATAAAATTACCGTATCACCATATCGTATCAATACTGCTCCATCGGCTTGTTTTGCAAGTTCTCCATGTTCTACCACTAACTTTCTTCCTCTAAAATTTAATTTAAATATTTTCTTTTCCATAATTACCTCTTTCTAATAAAAAGAAAGACACTAAAAAATTTAGCGCCTACTTTCTTAATCCTAATTTTTCAACTAATGTCTTATATCTATCAAAATTTTTATTCTTTAGATAATTCAACATATTTCTTCTTTGACCTACTTTTTTAAGCAATCCTCTTTTAGAATGAAAATCATGTTTATGTTCTTTTAAATGTTCTGTTAAACTTGATATTTCTTCTGTTAAGATGGCAACTTGTACCTCTGCAGAGCCTGTGTCTTTATCATTAATTTTAAAATTATTAATGATTTTACTTTTTTCATCACTTGATAATGCCATGAAAAAACCTCCTATAAATAAATTTTCACCAAAACTTAGTCATTGGTTGGAGTTATCTCCAATATCCAAGAAATGGAACGTATATAATATACTATGTTTTAAAATAAATTGCAAGCATTAATTATAAACTCTTTGTCTTAATAAACCTATTTCTCCTTCAATTTCTTTTTCTTCTCGCTTTACTTGATCTACTACTACATCAAAGTAATCATCAAAATCAAAACCTTCAATATTAGTATCAACAAATATGTTATTATGTGTATCGTATAAAGGAGATGCATAATTGCCATATTTATCTAAACGAACACATAAGCTAAAGAAATATAAATTACAAGATCCAATATCACTTCTTTTAACAAAATGTTTCTTCTCCGCTAATGCTGTTTCTTTACCAGTTGCTAAATCAATCTCATAATCCCCAATTGAATTAAAAAATGGTGTTACAAATTTACCTTGTTTTACATCATAAATTTGAACTTGATTAAAATAACTATTATAAACCAGCCCTGTTTCTTCTGTAAGTTTTTTAAAAGTAGAAAAAACCTTTTGCTTTTTTAATGAAACTACGTCATCTTTTATTTGATAATGAGAAAAATGAGGGATTTCACTTTTATAACCTGGAACTTGATTTCTTTCATTAACAATCATATTCCCTCCTGGTAATAATATTAATTCTTCATCTAATTCAAAATATAAAGTTTTTTCAAATATTATATTATTAAATTGATCAACTACAATCATAATTTTAGTTGGTGAATCAAAAATATCCTCACACTCATATTTCAAATCAACCTTTGTTGGCTTAACTTCTAATACCTCACATCCATCAAATGTTCCTATTCCTTCTGCTACTCTAAGATTTCTCTTATTTAAATAATCAAATAGTTTTTCCATAAAGCTCTCCTAATACATTATAAAATATAATATTAATAAAATAATTCCTAAAGATATTAAAAATAATCCTCTTCTTACTCTATCTTTATTAGATATTTTCTTCATCATAAATCACCCATTTAATTATAACAAAATAACAAATATTTTGCTAGTATAACAGGCAAAATATTCAATTATTCATATAATATAATAAAGGTGATAACTATGTTTAATAGACATAATTTTTTCTGTAATTGTGATAACTGCCGCAGTCGTAGGAAATGTAGTGGTTTATATTTTGGCTTTTTAGTCGTCTGGTTTTTTATTATTATTTATCAAGCGATATTAACAATATTTTTTACTTTAACTTTTAATGCTATCATCTTGCTTATAGAACTCGTTTTCTTCTTCTTTCTTTTGTTTAGAATAATATGGTGAAATCAAATTATCTGTTTTATATACATAATTTACAACATTGTTAACTAATTTAGTATTTTGATATTCATCATCAGAAAATTCTATTTTATCAGGAACAGATAATAATACAAATAATAACTTCCTTTCTTCTTCTAATAAGGGATATTTATGTTCATATAACTTCAACAATTCTAAAAAATTAACATCGTTATAATTATTTTTATAGAAATAATATATATCATAAATAGGATTACCTATACTTGATTTATCCCAACTTATTAAATAACTTTCTTCATTTCTAATCAAATGATCAATTGCTAAATTGTTATGATTTGTAACTACTCTTTCTTTCTTTTTATTCTTAATGATACTATACCAATTATCAAGTTCAACATTTGAATATCTCAAAGCTGAATAAATTTTTGATATATTTCTAATTAACAAGTAATGACTAGGAGACATGTATAGCTCTTCATCAATTAAATTGTTTAAATCTTCATAATAGCTAGTACAATTAGCTATTTTTTCTTTTAAGTTTTCATAAACAATTTTATAATCCTCAATATCTATCTCTTTATAATGTGTTGTCTTGTTATGAAGAAGTGAAACCAAATTAATAATATCTAAAGCTTTTTGTTCTTTTGGTGTATTGACATCTTCTATATATTCATATATTTCATATTCGTCACTTCGATCAGTATTATACATTTTAGGAAAATAAAGAAAACTTCTTGATGCTAAATACTCAAATAAGTCCTCTTTATTTCTAATCTTTTCTTTAATAACATATTTTCTATCTTTAGAATTAACTATTTTAACATTATTTTTTTTCTTATAACCAACAGGGATTATTCCATATTTTTTTAAAATTGCTCTTTCATTATTCATTTGTTTTATTAGATGGAATAACTAATTTTGATCCTATTTTTAAATCTTCTAAATCGTTATATTTTAATAAATCCTCTTTAGTAACATGATATTTTTCTATTATTTCTTCTAGAGTGTCAGTATCTCTAAATATATAAACACTATATGTAAGGTAAGTATCATCATTATTACTATTAATATTAGTAATTACATCTTCCACTTTCACAATATTTTCTTCACTACTATCAACTCTTTCCTCTTTATTAATATGGTTTTTTATTACTTCTTCATCTAAAGATATCAATTTTGCTATTTCTTCTCTATTATCATCTAATATTTTTTCAGTTAAATGTTCTTCTTCAAATATTTCTTCTTTTTCTTCCAAGCCATCTATATATATTTCAATATTTATTCTTAAAACTTCTTCATCAATTATCTCATAGTAAAAGTCTTCTATGTCACTAAAGGCATTATCCAAAGAATATCTATCACTTATTGTAACTTCAAATGGTACCTTGTAACTATAATCATTTTCTATTTGACTAGCTTCTGTCATTTTATACTTTCCTTTAATATAAAAATTACCTAATAACTGATCATTCTTAAATGATAAATCATGTTCTAATGAAATACTTGTAATTTCATTTATTTTTGTTTTTAATGGTATATCCTTTGTAAAAGGTATTATTTGTTTCATAAAAATCTCCTTTCATTTCATTTAAATATATGCATATTTTCTAATAAAATGAAAAAAGATAGAAATTATTCTACCTTATTGGTTAAAACCCTCGTCAAATTCCTTGTTACATCTATTGGTAAATATTCATTTCTTATTTTATTAGCTGACATGATATCAAATTTTCTATTTAATCTAGGTTTGCCTATTAATTCAATGTCTTCTTCTCCAACATAATTTTTAACATAAAATAAATAATCCCAAGAAGCAATTAATCCATAATTTTCATTAATAAAATTTATTGTCTTCTGATTTTTAGGATTAAGCCCTCTTAATACCATTTCATAATAAAGAAATATAGCATGCCCTTCAGTTTGATTTTTTGCATTTTTTAAATTGTTACACTTTCTAACTAATTCATTTATTTTCTCACATAATTCCTCACTATCATTAGATTTTCTATGCATAAAAACAAATTTTGGAATTATATTTTTTAATATTTCACCGTATTGAGAATTACTAAAAAATTTATCAGATAATAAATCACT
Source organism: uncultured Muribaculaceae bacterium (assembly GCA_964542235.1). GTDB lineage: Bacteria > Bacillota_I > Bacilli_A > RF39 > UBA660 > DAOPMC01. The sequence goes on from CAZITT010000030.1 coordinate 4,776, forward strand.
TAAAATTTGATAAGTATCATTAAAAAATACTTTAGATTGAAATATAGGTTCTAAATAATCAGCCCCGCCATTAATTAGTACTTGTTTTATATATAAATAAAATGCTCTATATCTTATGGTTTTATCATGAATATCAGTTATTTTTATAACAAAACCACTATTTGTCATCAACATACATGTATTCTTAATATTATTTAGGTCTTTAACAATTGCTTCTTCTTTTTTATTTTTTTTCATTTTTAATATCAAATAATTTTTCTTCTAATTCTTGATAATTATCAATTAAAATAAAATTAATCCCTTCTTTAACATAATCTTCAATATCATCCAAATCTTTTTCATTATCTTTTGGCAAATAAATTGTTTTGATATCTGCTCTTTTAGCCCCGATTATCTTTTCTTTTAATCCGCCAATCGGTAAAACATCGCCTCTTAAGGTCATTTCACCAGTCATTGCAACATCGATATCAATACTTTTATTTAAAAACATGCTAATTAATGCTGTTGTAAGAGTAATTCCGGCACTTGGCCCATCTTTTTTTATTGCTCCTTCAGGAACATGAATATGAATATCACTATTTTCTATTTTTTTGTAATCAATACCTAGCTTAATACAATTACTTTTAATGTAACTTAACGCAATTTTGGTACTTTCCAAAAAGACATCGCCTAATTGACCAGTAGTAATAATTTCTCCTTTACCTTTGTAAGAAGTAACTTCAATTTGCAAAATATCTCCTCCACAAGGATTATAACTCATACCATTAACTATGCCAATTTTACTAATCTTTAAATTTTTACTATAATTATATTTTTCTTTTCCTAAATATTTTTCTATCGTTTTTTCTTCTACAACAAAATTATTTTTCTTAGGTTTATTGACTACTATTTCTTTTACTATTTTTCTTAAAATAGTAGATATATTTCTTTCTAAATCTCTTACTCCTGCTTCTTTAGTATAATATCTAATAATTTTTAATACTGCTTCATCGCTAAAGACTACTTGATTATCTTTTAAACCATGATTTTTAAGCTCTTTTTTAAGAATATAATCTTGAGCAATATTAAGTTTTTCATATTCGGTATAACTAGATATTTCAATTATTTCTAAGCGATCTTGTAATTCCAAAGGTATTTGTTCAATATAATTAGCAGTACAAATAAACATAACATTTGATAAATCAAATTCTTCTTCAATATAGTTATCCGAAAAAGCATAATTTTGTTCTTTATCTAATACTTCTAATAAGGCAGAAGCCGGATCGCCCTTAATATCCTTTGTCATTTTGTCTACTTCATCAATTATAAAAACCGGATTATTTGATTGAGCCTTTTTCATTCCTTGAATTATCCTACCTGGCGATGCTCCAATGTAAGTTCTGCGATGACCCATAATTTCAGCTTCATCATTAACTCCACCAACTGATATTTTGGTACAATTTCTATTAACGGCCTCAGCAATTGATTTAGCTAGAGTTGTTTTCCCAACCCCAGGTGGACCAACTAAACAAATAATTGGGCTATTATTGTTTTTTGTATATTCTCTTAAAGCTAAAAATTCGATAATTCTATCTTTAACTTTTTCTAATCCATAATGACTACCATCTAATATTTCCTTAGCCTTTTTTAAATCTGAATTATCTTTGGTTTTTATTCTCCAAGGTAAAGATAACATCCAATCAATATAATTTCTAATTATTCCTACCTCAGGAGAATTAATTGATGATGTTTCATATCTATTAAGTTCTAGCTTTAAACGATTTTTTATTTTCTTATTGCAATCTAGTAATTCTACTTTTTTAGATAGATTATCAACATCTGTATCTTTATCATTAATCTCGCCTAATTCTTCTTTTATCGCTTTTATTTTTTCCTTTAAAATATATTCTTTTTGCGTTTTTTCTAATTCTTTGGAAACAGATTCTTCTAATGATTTCTCTAATCCTATTATCTTTAATTCACGATTTATATCATCAAGGATCATCTTAACCCTAACAACTGGATTACACTCTTCTAAAAGTTCTAACTTCCTTTCATATGACAAATTTAAATACATCGTAATAATATCTGTTAATTTGTCAATATCCGTAAGATCTGAAACTTGAGCAAGGATACTATTACTCATATAGGGAACTGATTCTATAAAAGTTTCTAATTGTCTAATTAATATTCTTGCATAAGCTTTTTCTTCTAATGGTTCTATTTCTTCTATTTCTGTTTGCTCAATCGATGATGATATTATATTATCATCATTTTTGTATTCTCCTATTTTTGTTCTTTTTATTCCCCTAATTACTACTCTTGTTTTGCCATTAGGAAGATCTAACTTCATTACAATTAAACCGATTATTCCAACATCTGGTAGCTCAGCAAAATCAAGATCTTCTTCTAATGGATCTTTTTGATTAACAATTAAAATATGTTTATCATAATATGATTCACATAAAGAAATTAATTCTTTATCTTTATCAGTATCTAACTCTAA
>CAZITT010000030.1:7270-7695 GCA_964542235.1 uncultured Muribaculaceae bacterium
TCAGTATTTGGAAAAAGCATTGTACCTTTTAAAATTAATACTGGTAAATCAGTTTTAATCATAAAGTCACTCCTTCCAAAATAATACTTTTTATTATATCTTTTTAAAAGTTAATTGGCAAGATGAAAGCTAAAAAAAATATTTTATTATTAAAAAAGAATAAAATATTTTTTTAATACTAGCTATTTAAGAGAGCTTTTAACTCTTCTTTTTCATCATCTGTTATAGATTCCTTATTAATATTTTTATCAAACCATTCAGGAATCTTTACTTCTTCTTTTACTTTAGAAGTAGTAATCATTTTCTTAATCTTATTATGTTCCTTTTCACATAAATTCATTGCTTCTTCTACCGTTTTTATTCCTAAACGTTTCCAATGTCCAGCGATTGTTTCAATATAGTTAGTTGATAATTTTTGATTATTT
>CAZITT010000031.1:0-7693 GCA_964542235.1 uncultured Muribaculaceae bacterium
TTTTTGATAAAATCTTCTTTCAGATAATCTAATTTCTCTAATTTCTGCAAGTAATTGATCATAATAATCTTCATCAAAAAATGTTCCATTTTCCATTCTCTTCTTATCAATTATATAACCTTTTTTTGAAAATTCTTTTAGGATATTGGTCGCCCATCTTCTAAATTGAATTGCTCTATCTGAATTAACTCTATATCCAATAGAAATAACGGTATCTAAATTATAATACTTAACATTTCTTTTAACTTCTCTGGATCCTTCTTTTTGAACTAGTAAGAAATCCTTACTAGTTATTTCACTATCCAATTCGTTGCTATTATAAATTTCTACAATATGCATAGTTATATTATTTCTAGTTGTATTAAACAATTCTCCTATTGCTTTTTGAGTTAACCATAAATCGCCATCTTCGAATCTTACTTCGATTCCTTTTTCTCTCGTTTGTCTTTCAAAAATCAAAAATTCAGCAGTACTACTTCTTATTAATAAATTTTTGTTCATGGAATCTCATCTCCTTGCCTTATTATTTTAATAGTTTATTGATGATTTTATTAAAATCTGTCTCCTCCAATTAATCATATTAATCACCAATTTAATTATATATCAATTAAATAGATAATCAAAGAAAAAAAGGTATTTAACCTTTATTTTGACTCAACAATAAGTTTAATTGCTGTTCTTTCTTCCCCATCTATATTTATATCTACAAATGCTGGAATACATATCAAATTCTTACCACTTGGTGCAACAAATCCTCTTGCTATTGCAATTGCTTTAATTGCTTGATTTAAAGCTCCTGCTCCTATTGCTTGTATTTCTACTATTCCTTTTTCTCTAAATGCATTAGTAAGTGCTCCGGCAACTGAATTTGGATTTGATTTTGATGATACTTTAAGCATATCCATATTTATTTCCTCTCTTTCTACAATATTAATATATGTTGAAGAGGAAAAAAAAGAACATTTTATTGTTCTATTATTTCTTCAAATAAGGTTGCCATATTTTCTATTTCTTTAATATAAGTGTTATCTTCATTACTATAAAAAACGGTTGTTTGATCTACTTGTTTAGTATTTAAAATAACTGGTACCATACTTTCTAGTACATTGTAATTATAACCATTGGCATTATTTCTATCATTTAATGAAAATACAAATATTTTATCATTATATTTTGTTAGAGCGAGCAAAAACTTAGTTGCATTTTTTTCTAGTTCCATAGTGATAAAATCTTTGTTGTTAATTGTTTTTTCAGACATATTAGATAAAGTAATATTACTTGATGAATACATTTCAGTTATATCATCTTTCATATCCATAATTTGATCATAGTCTTTATCAATAATTTTAACGGTTAATGCCCAAGTTTCTCCACTATTTGTAATAGTTAAATATTTAGTGCCAATTAAAAACTTATAATTATTTGGTAATTCTAATGAATAGCCTTGATAATAAATAGTATTAGTAGTTTTAACTGGAATATTTGTATTATTATTGTTATCTTCATTAATACCTAAAATTGTTTTTATTTCAGGTAATGCAAAATAAAGTAATATTCCTCCTATTGCCAAAATAAGGATTATTAATATTATTTTTGTTACTACATTACTTCCAGATCTCTTATGTTCTCTTGCTTCTTTTTTTTCTTCCTTTACTGGTACAGCAACAATTTGATTATTTTCAGTATCTTGATTATTTGTTTTAATACTATCAACTACTTCTCCACAATTCTTACATATAAGATCATCTTTAGATAATGGTGCTCCACATTTTTTACAATTCATTTTATCATATCTCCTTTATTCTATTTAATATACCTATTATATCAGAATTTTTATTTTTTGCAAATATTATAACAAAAAAAGATGTTTTCTATAACATCTCTACATCTTCATTTGGTTTTTCTTCTTTTACAGGTTCTATTGATTCATTTAATGGTTTTTCCATAATGCTAGGAACTTCTTCTACTTTATAACTAGCATCTCCATATGGAACGCTTTCTTTTTTTTCTTCAAAATCTAATTTTATTCCTTCTGTTGGATTAACCCCACCATAAACTTGATTATTAGTTGGCCATGAAATAGTTTCTTTTGGTTCTTCTACAACTGTTGCTTCTTTTGCTACATCTACATTTACTTGTTTGTTTTCTACTGGCATTATAGGAGTAACAGATGGCTCATTAACCACTGGTTTAACCGGTTCATAATTAACTGGTTCAACTGGCGTTATTGGCTGAGTATTATTAACAACAGATTCCTCTACCTCTTCATCAAATTTTTTCTCTTCTCTTTTAGATTTTCTCATTGAAACAATCCCAATTATTAATGCAATAATTAATAAAAGTACACCTACTGGAATTAAAATTCCGGGAAATTCTAAAAATATAGTAAAATCCATAATAAATCTCTCCTTATTCTTCTAACATAATAATAACAAATTTAAATTTAATTTGCAATATCTATTTATAAAATTATATTCTACTTTAGTTTTCTTTATTACTCCTTGGTTTAATTACAATAATTGTTGAATATTTAGTATTAATCTTTTTAGCGATTTCTTCTAAAATATTATACTTAATTTTTTTAATATCGTTTATTTTATTATTCTTGTATTCTCCATAATCAATAATATCGCTAATAACATTATCAATTGTCGTTTCTATATCATCTATCATTTTTACCTCAGATGCAATCCACACTTTTTTTATCCTTTGAAAATCTTTTTTGTTAATTGGTAAGTCATTTAAATATTTTTCTAATAATTCTAAAAATTCATCTTTTTTATTTGATTCGCCAACGATACTTATGACAATATGCTTTTTACCATACAATACTGATGTTGTTAGATAAGAAAACATATCTTTTTGTTGCATCTCATATCTAAATTTTGAAGCTTTGCCAAAACAGATGTTAAGAATTAAAGATAAATAATAATTTAGTTCATATGTACTAGTAACCGGAAATAAATCACGATTAATTTTAACGTTAAAGGCAAATTTGGGATTAGCTACTTCCATTTTTATTTCTTCATATTTTTTTACAACATCGTCATCTTCCTCTTTTTCGTTTATGACAAATGATAAATTCTTTTCTCTTATCTTTTCTGTTTCTTCTTTAATGACAGCCATTATCTTTTTTATTTTAAAATTGCCTGCTAGCAATAATATCATATTAGATGGTTGATAAAAAACATCATATAACCACTCTAGTTCTTTTTTTGTTATTGCTAAAACATCATTTATCTCTCCACCTATTTTATTTCTTAAATCATCGTTTATGAAGATATTTTCTTTCATCTTATCATATAAAACCATATCAGGATTATCTTGATACATTTTTATTTCTTCAATAATTATCCCTTTTTCTTTTTCAACACTCTCATCTGTTAAATAAATATTAGAAACATAATTAATTAAGAATTTAAGATTTTTAATGAAATTATTGCATCCGGAAAAATAGTATAATGTATAATCAACTCCTGTCCTAGCATTAACGTTTGAACCACTTCTAGCATAAAAATTAAGTACTGATTCCCCTTTTTCCTGATCAAAAAGCTTATGTTCTAAAAAGTGAGCGGATCCAGGAATAATATCATAATCTTTGTTATTTACTTTGAAACTAGCATGTTTACCACCAAACTTACTAGCAAACATTCCAATATAATTTTTTTTATGAGGAGTCGGTAATAAATATACTTCGATACCATTTTTTAATTGATAATAATATAATTTTTCTTTAAAATTATTGATGTTAATTATTTTCATTATTATTTCCTTCTTCCAATAAATAAACAGTATCAATATAAATTTTATCTGCCACCTGCATAATATCTTCTTTTGTTAATTTATTAATCATTTTTAAACGAGTATCAATGTCATCTACTCCAAGCATATTAACACTAGAGTACATATTTAAAATGGCAAATATGCTGTCTTCAATTGTTGTAATTGCATTAGTAAAATTATTTTTAGCACTTGTTATATCTTTTTCAGTGAAATTTCCTAATTTCATTTCATTCATCTCATGTTTAATCATTTTTAATACATCTTGATAATTATTTTTACTTATTCCCGCATTAATAATAATTAAATTATCTGATATATAAAGATTAGAGTTTATGTAATAGGCATAAGATTTCTTTTCTCTAATATTTGTAAATAATTTTGAATCAGTATTTCCGCCTAGGATATTATTATATAAAAATAACGGATATAATATTTCTTTAGCATTATTACCTTCTTTTATCTTACAGCCAATTGATATTTTTGATTGATTGAAAGTAGATGTTTCTTTTATTTCTTTTTCTATTACTTTATCAACTGGAATGAAAAATTCAAGTTTTTGATTGTTAAGATTATTAAATTTTAATTTACTTTTGATAATGTTTTCCATTTCTTTAAATTTAATATCTCCAATAACATAAATATCTATATTAGAGTTTCTCATCAAATTTTGATAGTAATCATATAACATCGTTTCATCTATTTTGGCTAAATCATCTAGATAACCATCAATATTAAAAGAATAAGATTTTAATACATCATCCATACATTCCAACATTTTAAGCTGAGTATATCTAGCTTGATTATCTTTTATATCTTCAAGAGTTGATTTTAATCTTTTTTTAATTATATTAAAAGTAAGAGAATCAAATTTTTTATTTTTGATATTAGGATTAAATATTATTTCTTTTAAAAATTCAATATTTTTTTCAAAAATTTTTTCTTCAGTATATTTTTCATTTAGGATTGATGCATAAATATCAAGAATCATAGTATCTCCTACTCTTGATATATCACTTGATATATATGTACCATATAAATCTCTTGTTTTATTAGTTATTGCAATTTTATTGGGATATTTTTTTGAAGAATAGATAAGTACATCTGATAACAAAGAATTAAGAGTAATATTTTCTTTTAATATTTTATTTTTAAATTGAATACTAATAACAATACTTTTAAAATGATTGTTTTTAATCATATTCAAATTATAATTTTTCTCTTTAATTTTTTTTATTCTCATAAATTTCTCCATCTCTATAAATTAAAAAGTTAGAATTTTTATTCTTTTTCTTCTAACTTTACTAACACTTCTCGAGGTTTTGAGCCATTAGGAGGGCCAATAATTCCTCTTTCCTCTAACAAATCAACTATTCTGGCTGCTCTGTTATATCCAAGTCGATACTTGCGCTGCAATAGTGAGGCACTTACTTTACCTGTTTTAACGACATATTCTACTATTTCCATGTATAATGGATCATCATATTCTTCTGTTTCATGATTATGTTCATTAGTAATATTATAGCCATTAGTATTATCTAAATTCATAAATTTTTCATCATATTGAGCTTTTTGCTCATTAATGGTATGATCAACTACTTTTTTTATTTCTGCTTCTGAAACATATGCCCCTTGAATTCTAATTGGAGTTGATTCTCCAATTGGTAAGAATAGCATATCTCCTTTACCTAGCAATTTATCGGCTCCCATCATATCAATAATTGTTCTAGAATCAATTGCTGTTGCTACAGAAAACGCAATTCTTGATGGGATATTTGCTTTTATCAAACCCGTAATAATATCAGTTGATGGCCTTTGCGTTGCTACAATTAAATGAATGCCTGCTGCTCTTGACATTTGAGTAATCCGCATGATAGAATCTTCTACCTCTTTAGCTGCTACTAACATTAAATCGGCAAGTTCATCAATAATAATTACTATATATGGCAACTTATCCATTTTTTCATCATCAGATAATCTCTTATTTTTATTGTTTACCATCTCATTATAACTATCGATATTTTTTACTCCCACTTCGCTAAATAACTCATATCTTCGTTGCGTTTCACTAATTATTTTTTTTAAAGCTTCTGATGCTTTTCTTGGATCTGAAACAACAGGTGTTAATAGATGAGGAATTCCATTATAAACAGTTAATTCAACTTTTTTAGGATCAACTAGCACTAATTTAACTTCATCTGGTCTAGCTCGCATTAATATTGATAAGATCATACAATTTATACAAACTGATTTACCGCTACCTGTTGCTCCTGCTACTAATAAATGCGGCATATTATCTAACTGGCTATATTCACATTTACCCATTATATTTTTTCCAAGAGCAAATGCTAGTTTAGAACCATCATACTTTCTAGGCATTGCTTCTAATACTTCTCTTAAAGTTACTATCTGATTATGTTCATTTGGCATTTCTATTCCAACTGTTTTTTTACCTGGAATCGGTGCTTGAATTAAAACAGTTTTCTTTCCTAAAGCTAAGGCTATTTCTCTATTTATACCTAAAAGTTTACTTACCTTTGTTCCTGATTTTAACTCCATTTCATATTGAGTAACAGTTGGTCCAACATTAACCTCCACTACTTTACCTAAAATACCAAATTCAGATAAAGTCTTTTCTAACGTATTAATATTGTTGTTGATTGCATTTTCATCTAGAGGGATTTTATTTTTATTAGGCCAATCTAAAAGTGATAAATTTGGTAATTGATAATCTTTATTAGTAGGTATTATTTCTTTTTCTACAACTTGTGATTTTCCATCATAAATTTTATTCAATTCATCTAAATTTTGAACTACTATTTTATTTTCTTCACTATGTCTATTATTGTCGACAATTAAAGGTTTGCCACTTTTAATTTTATCGTTATTAATATTAAATGGTATAATTTTTTTACCTTTGTCATATACCCTATGTAATATGTCCATAATTGATATACCTGTAAATATAATTAAACCAATAATTCCTATTACCCAGGTTACAATTATTGTTGATTCTTTAAATAAAGCATAAGATATTGATGCAAAAATAGCTCCCAGGGCTCCTCCCCCTAAATTTGATGTATCAATTTTAACCGTTGAATGAATAATATTACTCATGGCACTATTTAAATTTTTAATTGTCGTTGTTAATATTTTTGACATGTCAATACCATTATTATAATTAATGTATTCCATATGTAATAAAGTAAGAGCAGAAACAATAATAAGAAGAATCCCTATCCATCTCATACTATATATATCAGGTTTTTCTCTTTTAAAAAAGATATATATTCCTAATACAAATATTAAAAATAACAAAATACCATCAGCAGAACCTACTAAAAATACCGCAAATGATTTAATAAATTTACCAATTGGTCCAGAATTACTAAGATATCCTAAAATTGCGATTAATATTAAAATAATTGCATAAACCTCATTTAAATATGGTTTTTTTTCTTTTTCACTAGAAGTTTTTTTCTTCTTGGACATACTACCATCTCCTATTATAAATTATAACATGATAAAACCTTTATTAGCAACTAGTTACTTATCAAAAATAAAAGAAGCAGTGCTTCTTTATTTTATTCTAAGATAGCCTTTATTCTTCTTACTCCTCCTGATGATGCTTCTTCTTTTATTATTTTAAATTTGCCTAATTCTTTAGTGTTTTTAACATGTGGCCCTCCACATATTTCTTTAGAAATATTTCCAATGGTATACACTGTTACAATATCAGAATATTTTTCAATAAACATTGCCTCAGCGCCACTTTTTATAGCTTCTTCTTTTTTCATTTCTTCTTTAGTAACTAAAATAGCATCATCTATATACTTATTAACTAATTCTTCTACTTTTTTTAATTCATCAATTGTTAATTTATGATCACAAGAAAAATCAAAACGCATTCTTT
>CAZITT010000032.1:0-7501 GCA_964542235.1 uncultured Muribaculaceae bacterium
TGCTGAAGGCTTAACTAGTATATTGATTAAAGGAAATAAGGCCGTTATTTTAGAAATAAACTCTGAAACTGATTTTGTTGCTAAAAATGAAGAGTTTAAATCATTTGTATCAACAGTTATTAACATGCTAATTGATAGTAGTGTTAAGACAATGGATGAAGCTGTTATGTTATCACAAAATGGTATTACTATTAGTGATATGGTAGTAGCTATAACCGCTAAAATTGGTGAAAAAATAAGTTTTAGAAGATTTCAAATAGTAGAAAAAAAAGATGATGAAGTTTTTGGTGAATATTTACACATGGGAGGAAAAATAGGAGTTATTGTCGTTCTTGATAAATGTAGTGATGAAATTAGCAAAAATGTCGCAATGCATGCTTGTGCAATGAATCCTAAATATATAAGAATTACAGATGTTCCTGAGGAAGAAAAGGAAAAAGAAAGAAAAATTGCCAAAGAACAAGCTATCAATGAAGGTAAACCAAAAGAAATCGCTGAAAAAATGGTCGAAGGAAGAGTTTTAAAATATATAAAAGAAATTTCTTTAGAAGAGCAATCATACGTTAAAGACCCTAGTATAACAGTGGGTACTTATGTTAAAAATAACAATTCTTCTATTAAATATATGATTAGATATGAAGTAGGAGAAGGAATAGAAAAAAGAGTTGAAAACTTTGAAGAAGAAGTTAAGAAGCAATTAGGAGAATAAGACTGGACATAGTCTTATTTTTTATATATAATTTTTATAGATAATAAATATTATATGGTAAGGAGAGATTTTATGGATGAGGATTTTATAAAACTTGCTAGAGAAAGAATGGATAAATCTATTATAATGTTATCAGAAAAATTTGGATCAGTTAGAGCAGGAAGAGCTAATCCTAAAATGCTAGATGATATCAAAGTTTTATATTATGGAGTAGAAACAGATTTGAGATCTTTAGCAACTATTTCTATTCCTGAGGCTAGACAATTAAATATTAAACCTTTCGATAGAAGTGTTTTGGGAGCAATTGAAAAAGCTATATTTGAAGCTAATCTAGGAGTAACTCCTAATAATAATGGAGAGATGATTTATATAACTATTCCCCCTCTTACTGAAGAAAGAAGAAAAGAACTTGTAAAACAATCAAGAGAGTATGGAGAGGAAGCTAAAATAGCAATTAGAAACATTAGAAGAGATATCATTGATGATATAAAAAACGATAATGAATCTGAAGATAATGAAAAATCATTAGTAGATCGCTTGCAAGTAGTTGTGGATGAATATAATAAAAAAATAGAAACCATGTCTAAAGAAAAAGAACAAGAACTAATGAGTATTTAACAAATATTTAATTTTAAACGTATAAATGGATACGAGTTTAAGAATAGCTTAGAAATATGCTTATAAGCCTATAAAATTATATGATATTTTATTAGTGTCTTAATAAGATTGGAGAAGTAAGAATGTTTGATCAAAAATTTCAAGAAAAAATGATAAAAATAGCTATGGAAGAGGCAAATATAGCAATAAGAGAAGGAAATCAGCCATTTGGAGCAGTTCTGGTAGATGAAAAAGGTAATATAATTGAGCGTGCTCACAATATTTGCAATACAACAATGGATCCAACTGCACATGCAGAAATTATACTTATTAAAAAGACTTGCAAAAAACTTAAAACTAAAGATTTAAGTGCGTATACATTATTTTGCAACGCAGAATCATGTTCAATGTGTATGACTGCAATAATTAAAGCAAATATAAAAAATATATATTATGGTGCTAAAATGGAAGAGAATGCTAATCCATATGTAAGAGCGATTGAAATTGCGAGCAAGTCAAAAGAAAAAATAAATTTAATTGGAGGAATTCTTGAAAAGGAAACTACTGCTCAAATATTATTGGGTAGGAAAAAATAAGAATTGTACATATTATTTGTTAAAAAAATAGCCTTTTATTTGATAATAATGATAGAAAAAATAGTATTAAATTTTTAAATTATATGATATATTTTTTAGGAGGATTAAAATGACAAGGAAAGTATTTTTAGTATTAAAAAGTTTCTTTCTAGGGGTCGCAAATTTAATTCCAGTTATTAGTGGAGGAACATTAATAGTTACATTTAGTATATATGAATATGTATTAGATGCTATAAATAATATATTTAAAAATTTTAAAGATAGCATAAATAAATTAATACCTATTGTGATAGGGATGTTTTTAGCACTTATCTCAATGAGTAAGGTTATATCATATACTTTAGATAAATATCAGTTTCAAACAATTATGTTTTTTATAGGTTTAGTAATTGGTGGTATCCCATTATTATTTGATAAAATAAAGGGTAAATCAGTTAAGAAAAATATAATTTGGCTTATTTTAACATTTATTCTTGTTTCAGTTTCATTCTTTTTAAAATCTCCAAATTATCAGATTACTTTTAAAGATTTAACTATTATCAATTATTTATTATTAATAATTATTGGAATAATTTCATCTATTACTATAATAGCTCCTGGTATAAGTTTTTCATCTATGTTAATGTTGATGGGATATTATAAACCTATTATTGATATTTTAAATGATATTACTAATGTTAATCATTTAGGATCTAATCTATTAATATTATTACTGTTTGGAATAGGCTATTTAATTGGAATAATTTTATTTGCTAAATTGATAAAAATGTTACTAGAAAAGTATGAAGTGAAATTCTATTATGGAATAATTGGGCTTGTCTTATCATCAATAATAGGAATAATATTAGAAATAAATTCTTTTAAACCAACTTTTTTAAGTATTTTATTAGGGATAATAACGTTCTTTTGGGGATTTTTTGTAACAAAAGCCTTGTTAAATGAAAATAAATGACACATGTAAATGTGTTTTTTTTTGATAATTTTTAATATTTAAGATAATAAAATAAGGCAATTTCTAATATTGTCTAATAATAGTGGATGATTTGCTAAAGAAATATATTGACAAAGGTTATTATTTAATATATTCTAGTTGGTATTAATTGCCTTATTTTAATTAAGGCAAAATAAATTGTTTTCATTAGTCTACTTGATATCGGAGTATTTTCAATAGTTTTATCAAGAGGGGGAGTGATATAATGAAAAATAAACGGGTTATATATAATTTGATATTATCTATCACTATTATTATTTTCTTAGTAGCATCAATAATCATAACAATAAAGTATATGAAAGATAATAAAATAAAAGAAAATGAGATAGTAATTAACAAGGAAATATCTAATTATGTCGAACCAAAAGAAGAAGAACAAATTGTAGTATATATTAGAAATTTACGAGAAGAATATGATAATGATGATGTAGTAGGAATTATTAAAATAGAAGCATTAGATATTTATTTACCTCTTCTTCAAACTACTAATAATAAATATTATTTGAATCATTTAATAAATAAAAAATATGGATACTCAACAATTTTTGTGGATTATCGGACTAATATAAATGATGCAAAACAGATAAACATCTATGGACATAATTCCAATAAATATGATTTACCATTTAAAAAGTTATTGAAATATTTAGATAAAAATTTTTATAAAGGTAATGAATATATTGAACTTCAAACTGAAAAAGGAATAACAAGTTATAAAATATTTTCAGTAGAGATTGCCAAAGATAAGTATGAACATGAAAAAATTTTGTTTAATAGCAGTAATAAGTGGAATAAACATTTTAACATATTAAAAAATAATTCAACATATGATACCAATGTTTTAGTAAATGGGGAAGATAGCATAGTCGTTTTGCAAACCTGTTTACAGGGGAAATTAAAAGGGTCGTTATTAGTGATAAGTGCAAGAAAGGTTGAGAGTGAAAATTTATGAAAAAAATAAGATTAGCGTTTTTAACATTATTAATGGTTTTTAGCTTAGGCTTTATAACCAATACCAAAGCTTTAGAGAGTTTTAATGTTACATTTAAATCAGATGGAGAAGAAATATTAACGGTTGCTGTTGTAGAAAATGAAACACTGCCACCTATCTCTGATCCTGTTAAAGCGGATTATACATTTCTAGGATGGAATTTAGGAGATACAAATTTTGATTTGGCAACTCCAATAACTAGTGATATAACACTAGATGCAAGATGGCAAGAAAACCCTGAGGTACCTGTTCAAAAATATACAGTATCATTTTCATCAGATGGTAATATTATAACAAGTATAGAAGTAGAAGAAGGAAACCCAGTGGGGGCTATTATTAACCCAACCAAACTAGGTTATAATTTTGTAGAATGGCAATTAAGTGGCGTAACTTATAATTTTTCTACTTTAGTTAATAGTGATATAACATTAACAGCATTATGGCAAACAAATGGTAAGCATGTCGTTACATTTGTATCAGATAATGAAGTATTAAACAGTTTAGAAGTTAGTAATAATAGTAAGGTGACATCACCTACTAATCCCACCAAAGACGGTTATACTTTTAAAGAATGGCAATTAAATGATGTAGCATATGACTTTAATACAAAAGTAACAACAAATTTAACATTAGTAGCGTTATGGGAAGCTAACCCAGGCCAAATATATATCGATAAAGAAGCAACTTCAGATGATAGAAGTGCCGAAGTAACAATAAGCGTTGATGGTAATTCATTTCAAGAAGCAGAAACTACAGATTTAATTTTAGTATTAGACCGATCAAAAAGTATGGATAGTAAGATTAGTTCTAGTGATCCAACTATAAGAATAGCCGCAACTAAAGAAGCTGCCATCGCTCTTATTAACAAGTTATTTCCAGAAGGAGTTACTACTAGTGGAATAAGAGTAGGTATTGTTGTATTTGGAACTGATACTGATGATTTTGATCAACAAGCACTTACTAGTGATAAACAAGTATTATTAGATTTTATAAATAATATCCCAAACACAGTTGGCAATCAAGGAACTAACATTCAACAAGGGTTAAAGGATGCCAATCAAATTCTTAACAGTATAGGTGGCAGTGAAAGTAATAAATATGTAATATTATTATCAGATGGAGCGCCAACTTACTTTACAGGGTTTGATGATTCAATTCAAGGTAGAGGTAGTTCAAATGCTGGTGTTTGTTACGTTCATGGTACCTGGTATGATAGTTGGGATGAATGGGGTTCAAATTATGATAAGAAATACGATACTAAATCAGAATGTACAAATGCTGGTGGAACTTGGTATACGCCAAGTAGTGAAGCAATAGCAGCAGCAGATCAAATTAAACAATCAAATCCAGTTGCAGGCAAAATATTTACAGTAGCTTTTGCAACAGATGACGATGCTGAAGATTTATTAAAAGAAATTGCTAGTGAACCAGAAGCTGGTGAACCAGCCAATGCTAACTTCTTCTCAGCTTCATCTAGAGCTCAATTATTAGAACAATTTAATTTAATATTAAATAAAATAAATATTATAGCTACCAACGTTGTCGTAACTGATATCATTCCTGATAAATTTTCTTTAGATACTACTGATTTTATATCAAGATATGGATCAGCCGTAGTAGTTAATGCAACAACAACCAAATATGGTGATAATCTAGTTGTTGAAAATCTAAGTAATGGTACAACAAAAATAACTTGGAATATTGGCAATTTTAATGTAAATGCTATCTATAAATTAATTTATAGATTAATTGCTAAAGCTCCATATTATGGAAGTATGTATACAAATGTTGTAGCAACACTAACCGGAACAGCAGTTGATGCGAATCCTTATTATGAAGATAATAAAACAATAAATCTTGTATTTGATAAACCATATGTACCAATTGTATCAGTAACAGAAGATGATAGTTATACAGTAGCAAGAGGAAGTACTCTAGTAGTTCCTACAAATAATGGAATTTTAGTAAACGATTATAAATATCAACCAAATTCTCTTCAAAGCGATCCAAATGCAGTAGTTTTAGTAGAAGATGAGATAATAGTAATTAATGGTTCATTAACTCATGGTACAGTCCTTATTAATAGTGATGGTTCACTAACTTATATTGCACCTGATGATTACTTTGGATTAGCAACCTTAGAATATTTAATTAGAACAAAAATCACTGAAAATGAAAAAGTAATATTTATTGATAGCAATACATCAACAGTTACCTTTAATATAATTGCTAGTGGTAAAGTTATCGCTAGATATGTTTATATAAAAAATGGATCTTATGTAGATATTGATACCAATGAAACAACAACAAGTACAGGTTTAATAGGAAATTCATATACAACAGAAGGTAAATCGTTTAATACCTATACATATCTTGGTCTAGGCTTAGATAGTGCCCCAATATCAGGAAACTATATTGATGGTATTTTAACAGTAATAAGAGTATATGATAAACAAGATGGCGTAGTAACAGATAGTATTACTAAAACATCAAATAATGTTATAACTAATATGGTAAATGATGCTATTACTAATCTTAATTCAACTGTGACATATAAAATAGTATATAATTCAGTAATTAATAATTATATTGGCGAGGTAACTTTAACGTTAGTAGATACATTACCATATCAAATTGATACAACAAAAGTAGGAACAGATTTAACATTAGCAGTTAATGGAGTTAACTATTTAGGTGTATATAATAATGTAGATAAAACTATTACTTGGACAATAAATATAAATGATATAGATACTTTTAATAATTTATTAACAAATAATGTAATAGCAATAGATGATAGCATTACCGTTACATATATAAATATAGATGCAACAAAAAGAACAATGCAAAACAAAATTAAAGGTAGTTTATATTTAGGAGAAACTGATCAATTAGAAGAAGTAGAAGATAAAGTATGTAACGATATAGCAATATATGGAACATTAGTAGTAAAACATTTAGAAAAAGTAACAAATAATGTAATTAAGATAGAGAATACAAAAACGGAATTAGTAGGAACATCATATACAACAAGTGAGGCAGCAATACCAACCTGGACATACGTATCAGAAGATGCACCTCTTAATAAAACAGGAAGTTATATATTAGGAGAAACTCTAGTAATATTCTATTACACAAGACAAAATGGAACAGTAACAAGCAATATAACAAAAACTTCTAATGATGTAATTACTAATACCAATAAAAAATCAACGTATACAATAAATTATTCAGGAGAAGTAAGTAATTATATTGGCGATGCAACTCTAACAGTGACAGATACGTTGCCATATGAAATAGATGAGAGTGCAGCCGGAACAGATTTAGCAGGCGGAACTCTAAGCTTGGATAAGAAAACAATTACTTGGACTTTATCAATAACAGGAATAGATACACCAGCTAATGGCAACAAAATAATTAGCTTTAATAAAGTGATAACAGTAACTTATGTAAACATACTAGCAACAGATAGAACAATTAGAAATAATGTTGAAGGAAGTTTAGCTTTATTAACAACAAATCAAACCGATAAAGTAACAGGTTATGATGATAATGAAGTTAAAATATATGGAACATTAGTAGTAAAACATTTAGAAAAAGTAACAAATAATGTAATT
>CAZITT010000033.1:0-7091 GCA_964542235.1 uncultured Muribaculaceae bacterium
AAATCTCCTATCCTAATATCTTTGCTTTTAATAAAAAATAAAATAAAATAATTATTAAAAGTAACAAAAATCCACTAATTATTAAAATACTCGTATTTTTTTCTTTTTTTAACTCTAAGGTATATGGTGATCTAACAGTTTTTTCTTTTTTGGCTTTAGTTCTTTTCATCTGTTCTTTAATATCGTCTAAAGATATTTTGGAAGTAGTAGCAAATATATAGTCATTATACTCATTTATTGCCATTTCTCTATCAATTCCTAAATATTTCGCATAAAGATCGATTGTTTTTTTTAATTCTAAAATATCTTTAAATACTTTGATATTTCCATCTTCTAGATTCTCTAAGACAACTTGGTCAATATCAATATCGTTGGCAGCCTCTTCTAGACTTATCCCCATACTTATTCTTGTATTTTTAAAATTTTCACCAAGTTCTTTCAATTAAACACCTCTTTAAAATAATAATCTTAATAAGCCATGTTCTGTACCTTTAACAGGTGGCAAACATTTATCTATTGCTATTGCAATTCTTGATCAGGTTCAATTCCTTAATCAAAACTCCCCTACCATAATTTGGGTTTCTCGCTTGTGGGGTTTACCTCGTTTCATTTTTTTGTTTCCAAAAAATTCGTCACTGTGGCACTTTTACACCTTTTTAATCATATTAATAAACTTAGACTAAAAAAGAGCCATTAGATTTCTCTACCTTAGGTTATTTTTTCCCTAAGCACAAACACTAAAAGCATCTCAGCTTTTACGAGCATGGACTTTCCTCTATATAACAAGTATACAGCGTTTGCCTAAAAATTATTATTCATCTTCTTTGCCGAATATTACTTTTTCTAAATTAGAAATACGTTTTAACAAATCAACATTAGAAATATTTTTATCATTTGCTTTCGCTATTTCAACATTTATATTAGCATTTCTAAGTTCTTGTTTTAAACGCAATATTTCATCTGATAATTCATCTTTTTCTTTTTCTAGCTTTTTAATAATTGCTATTAATTTATCATAATCTTGAATTACCAAATCAAGAAATTGGTCTACTTCTTTTAATCTGTAGCCTCTAGTATCAATTTTAAAATCTTTCTCCAATATTTCTTGGGGAGTTAAATTTAATTCGTTTTGATACATACATAACACCAACCCTTTATGTATATTGTAAGAAAAAATACTTATTTTGTCAATAAGTATTCCCTTATTCGTTCATTACAGTGCTATGATAAAAACTATTATAATGATTTTTATAGACTTTATCAACTCTAATAACTAACAAATACATGCTAGTTATCATTAAGAGATATACAGCAATAAAAAATTTTAAATCTCCTCTTTTAGTCATATTCTTATTCCCCTTTCTTCTACATCAAGAATACAGCGAATATTTGTTCGTGTCAATAGCAATTTAGAACATTTGTTTGACATTTGACAGAACATATGTTAGTATTTAAATATAAGGAGTTGAGTTAATGGAAAAATTAACTGAAAAACAAACTGAAATATTAGAAGCAGTAAAAAAACTACAAGCTAAAAATGGTTATCCGCCTACTGTTAGAGAAATAGGAAAAATGGTCAATTTGTCATCGCCTGCTACTATTCATACTCATTTAAATAATATAGAAGCAAAAGGATATATTAAAAAAGATATCAATAAAAATAGGACATTAGAATTACTAGTGCCAAATGAATATATAAAAAAGGATGCCAATATTGCATCTATTCCTCTTTTAGGAAAAGTTACAGCTGGTAATCCCATTGAAGCTATTGAAATGCCGGATCAATACTTTGATTTACCTATTCATCTATTACCAAGAAAAAAAGATGTATTTGCCTTAACTGTTAATGGCGATTCGATGGTAAATGCTGGAATATATGATAATGATACCATTGTAGTTCAAAAACAAAATACAGCTAATAACGGTGAAATAATAGTTGCTATGACCGAAGAAAATGAAGTTACAGTAAAAAGATTCTTTAAAGAGAAAAATTATATTAGATTGCAACCAGAAAACGATTATATGAATCCAATTATTCTAAAAAATATAACTATTTTAGGAAAAGTTATTGGCTTATATCGAAAATTTTAAAAGGGATTTTAAATCCCTTTTTTTATTGTTGACAATTAGCATTATCTGTTGTGTACGTATTATTTTGATCATTACACGTTATACAAGCTAAATAATCATATTTATGACTATATATTGGGTTTGTTCCACCACAATCAGCAACACAAGTACTAATTCTAGTTACCAACAATTTATTAACTGTACAACTGCCAATATTGATATCTTGATTAGCTTCAAGCAAATTATCATAAGTAAGATTTAATGTTCCACCAACTGAATCAACTGCAAACAAATCCTCTTTTCGGTCTTGAACATATAAATCCATATTTATTTTAAGAATTTTTTCGATATTTTCATATTTACTTGAATTAGCTCTTTTTATCGCTGCTATTATATTAGGTAAAGCTAAAAATAAAACAATGGCTAGTATTGCAAAAACTCCAATCATTTCAATTAAAGTAATTCCTTTTTTATTCATTAGCATCCTCCAATTCTTTTTTTAACTTATCTTCATCCCATATCTCTATATTTAATTTTTTGGCTTTTTCATATTTACTTCCTGGATCATCACCAACAATAACGATATCCGTTTTTGAACTAACACTATCAATACTGCTACCACCATATAATTCAATTAGTGCTTTTATTTTATCTCGGGATAAAAAGCTAATTGTTCCTGTAATAACAAACTTTTTATTATTAAACCTTGCTTTTATCTTTTTTTGTGGGCCTAAATAATTAAAATTCAAGCCTTTTTCTTTTAATTTATCAATTAATTCTAAATTATCGCTTCTTTTAAAGTAATCGTTAATACTTAAAGCGATTACTTCGCCAATATCTTTTATTTTTATCATATCATCAAAAGAAGAATTAATTATGTTATCAATATTTTGATATTTTCCCGCTAAAATCTTAGCAACTTTAAGACCAACATGTCTAATTCCTAATGCAAAAATAAGTTTTTCTACTGAATTATTTTTACTATTTTCAATTGAAGCTATTAAATTACTAATACTTTTACTGCCAAATCCTTCTAATTCTGTCAATTCATCCTTATATTTATATAAATCATAAATATTACTTATTGTTTTTATGTAACCAAAATTATAAAAATCTTCTATTATTTTTTCGCCTAAGCCTTCAATTCCCATGGCATCTCTACTTGCAAAATGAATTAAACCTTCAATATTTTTTTTATCACAATCAGGATTTACACAATAATAATTAGCTTCTATTTTTTCTAAATTAGAATTACACATTGGACATTTAGTAATCATTTTAAAGGTTTTACTGTTTTTACTTTCTTTTACTGCTACAACTTCAGGAATAACATCTCCAGCTTTTCTTATTATTACAATATCTCCTATTTTAATATTTTTTTCTTTAACAAAATCTTCATTGTGAAGCGTTGCTCTTTTAACTGTTGATCCAGCCACATTAACTGGTTCTAGTACTGCATTAGGTGTTATTTTACCAGTTCTACCAACAGTGAATACAATATCTTTTAATTTAGTTGTCACTTCTTTTGGTGGAAATTTATATGCCGTTGCCCATTTAGGATATTTAGCGGTAAATCCTAAAGCTTCGTGCATATTTATATCATTTACCTTGATCACAACTCCATCTATTTCATAAGGAAGACTATCTCTAATTTTCGCTACTTTATCAATAAACTTTACTACTTCATTAACATTTTTACATAATTTTCTTTCTTTATTTACTTTAAATCCTAACTTTTCTAAAAATATAAGAGCATCTTCATGATTGTCAATATTATAATCTTTTGGATTTGGCAAATGATAAATAAAACTGTCTAAATTTCTTTTAGCTGCAATTTTAGAATCTAATTGTCTAACCGAACCACTTGCTAAATTTCTACAATTTTGGAATAACGGCAGATTTTCTTTTAATCTTTCTTTATTTACTCTATCAAATTCTTTTTTGCTAATAAATATTTCGCCACGAGCTTCAATATTAACCTTTTTAGATAATAATAAAGGAATAGTTTTAATCGTTTTTACATTATTAGTAATATCTTCGCCAATAACACCATCACCTCTAGTTACTCCTTCTATTAATTTGCCATTTTCATAAACTAAACTAATACTAAGACCATCTATTTTCAATTCACAAACGTAGCTTGGACTAAATCCTTCTTTTCTAATTCTTTCGTCAAATTTAATTATTTCCTCTTCATTATAAACATTACTAAGCGAAAACATCGGAGTCTTATGCTTAACTTTAGTAAACGATTCTAAAACTTTACCACCAACTCTATTAGTTGGAGACTCTTCCAAAATTAATTCTGGATACTTTTCTTCTAATTTAATTAATTCTTGCATCAATCGGTCATATTCAAAATCACTTACAGTTGGATTATCCAAAGTATAATACTCATAGTTATATTTATTTAATAAATCTACCAATTCTTTCATTCTTAATTTGATATCCATAAATTAATCTCCTGACTATAAATATTATATCATTATTTATTTTCAAAAAAAAGCTATCAAAAATTATATTTTTTTGATGCTTTTATGATTTTTAAGAAGTTTTCTAATACCCCATTCTTTAGAAAAAGCGATTGCTATTAAAGTATCTGTTACTTCAACAACTATTCCTTTTCCATACTTTTCGTGCTCTACTTTTTCCCCAAGTTCAAAATAAACATCTTGATCATAAAGTCTTTTTTCGCTCTTTTTAGATATTTCCTTTCTTTTACTATCTAAATTATCAATTAAATCCTCATCTATTTCATTGACAAATCTACTGGTAAGATTAGTTTGTTCTTTGCCATATAACATTCTAATTTTGGTATTTGTAAGATAAATTTTCTTTCTTGCTCTAGTTAAGGCTACATAACATAATCTTCTTTCTTCTTCGAGATCATTTTTTTCCATCATTGAATTAATATGAGGAAATAATCCTTCCTCAAGACCAATAATAAAAACATAGTCAAATTCTAATCCTTTAACTGAATGAATAGTCATTAAACTAACACGATTAGGATCATTTTTATAATCATTGGCATCACTAAGAAGGGCTGTTTCTAACAAAAACTCTTCTAATGAGATAACCCCTTCTCTTTCTTCAAAGCTTTTGGTTATCGATTTAAACTCTTCTAAGTTTTCCAATCTAATGTCAGCTTCCAAAGTTCTTTCACTCTTAAGTTCATCTTTCATGCCGCTTTTATTAAGTATCGTTTCCACTAACTCTGTTAACGTCATGTTTTCTTTAGCGATTTTTAAATCCTCTATCAATTTTTTAAATTCTAAGCACTTGCCACTATCAATCGCCTCATACATGCTGATATTTAAATCATCTGCTTTATAAATTAATTCCTCTACTGTTTTTAAACCTATCCCTCTTTTAGGAGTATTGATAACTCTTGTTAAACTAATATTGTCATTACTATTATTTATTAGTCTTAAATAAGCCATTAAATCTTTTATTTCTTTTCTGCCATAAAATTGCATAGATCCCACTACTTTATATGGTATATTATCCTCAATAAAAACTCTTTCTACTATTTGAGATTGGGCATTGGTTCTATATAAAACAACAATCTCTTCATAACTAACTTGTTGTTCTCTTAATTTCTTTATTTCTCTTGTAATATATTGGGCTTCATCTATCTCATTATAAGCATGATAATACGTTAATTTTTCACCTATTTCGTTATTAGACCACAAGTTTTTATCTTTTCTTAAAGTATTGTTTTTAATAACACTATTAGCAGCATCTAAAATGTTTTTAGTAGATCGATAATTTTCTTCTAGCAATACTACTTTAGCATTAGGAAAATCCTTCTCAAAATTTAAAATATTTTTATAGTTAGCGTTTCTAAATCCATATATCGCTTGATCATTATCACCAACAACACATATATTTTGATATTTAGAAGATAGCATTTTAGTAAGAATATATTGTGCTTCGTTAGTATCTTGATATTCATCTACTAAAATATACTTGAAGTGCTCTTGATATTTATCTAAAACTAAGTTGTGTTCAGTAAATAATTTAATTGGTAAAATGAGCAAATCATCAAAATCAACAGCATTATTCTTATAAAGAGTTGCTTGATATTTTTCATATACATTAAAAACAATTTCATCAAAATCAGAACGAATAAATTTTTTATATTCATTTGGCATGATTAATTCATTTTTATTACTGCTTATCCTAGATCTTATAGCATGAGGATTATATAATTTAGGATCTAAATTTAAATCCTTTAGAATTTTTTTAATAATGGTTAATGAATCATCGCTATCCATAACACTAAAATTGTTAAAATAGCCTAATAAATTGTAATTTTCTCTTAATATTTTTAATCCAAAGGAATGAAATGTACAAGTTAATATATTTTTAGATGCCTCACCTACTAAATTTAATAATCTGTTTTTCATTTCTCCCGCTGCTTTATTAGTAAAAGTAATCGCTAAAATATTATAAGGTGAAATGTGATAATCATTTATTAAATAAGATATTCTCGATGTCAATACTCTAGTTTTACCACTTCCTGCTCCAGCAAATATTAAAAGAGGTCCATCCTTATATTTAACAGCTTCTTCCTGAACTTTATTTAATTTTAACATAAACTTCACCTTTACTTATTATACTAAATTTAAGATTTAATATAAAGAAAAAAACTATACAAATCACCCAATATTAAAAATATGAATATAATAAACTGTAACTTAAAAAGGAGGTTATTATGAAAAAAATTATATTTTTAGTACTGGGACTTTTTGTTATAGTAGTTGGTACATTCTTCATCTTTATAAATAAAAATGACAATAATAAAAGTAATTTAAAAAAAATAAAAGTTGCCGAAGTTGCTCATAGCGTTTTTTATGCTCCAATGTATTCTTCAGTTGCTAAAGGCTATTTTGAAGAAGAAGGATTAGATGTAGAAATTATCTTAACTCCTGGTGCCGATAACGTAACTGCCGCTGTCTTATCAGGCGATGTAGATATTGGTTTTTCGGGAAGCGAAGCAACTATATACGTTTATAATG
>CAZITT010000033.1:7101-7394 GCA_964542235.1 uncultured Muribaculaceae bacterium
AAACTTTTGCCCAACTTACTCAAAAAGATGGATCATTTATTGTATCAAGAAAAGAAATAAAAAACTTTAAATTAGAAGATTTAGTAGGATCATATATCATTGGTGGTAGAAAAGGTGGCATGCCAGAAATGACACTTGAATGGGTATTAAAACAAAATAATATTAATCCTAAAAAAGACGTGTTCATTGATACATCTGTCTCATTTGCATCTATGGGTAGTGCCTTTATTAGTGGTACAGGTGATTTTGTAGCTTTATTTGAGCCACAAGCTACATCTGTTGAATCTCAAGGT
>CAZITT010000034.1:0-7232 GCA_964542235.1 uncultured Muribaculaceae bacterium
TAGTAGAAAATAATAATAAAACCAATATCAACTGGTATCCTGGACATATGGCTAAAACTAAAAATGAAATAAAGAAAATAATAAATTTAATAGATATCGTTTATGAAATTGTTGATGCTAGAGTACCAATTTCATCAAAAATAGTAGATATTGACAACTTAATTAAAACAAAGCCTAGAATTATGATAATGAGTAAATATGATTTATGTGACAAAGATAAAACAAAAAAGTTTATCAATCATTATCAAAATTTAGGATATGAAGTAATTCCTAGTGACTTACGAAATATAGATATTAATAATCTTTTTAAAATTACTAAAAAATTGACAGAAACCATTCAGTTAAAAAGAGCTAATAAAGGATTAAAAGATAAAAAAATAAAGGTGTTAATAATTGGTATACCAAATGTTGGTAAATCAACTTTAATAAATAAAATAGTAGGTAAAAAAGTAGCAGCAGTAGGAAATAAACCAGGTATTACTAAAAGCCTTAACTGGTTAAGATTATCCCATGATATTGAATTACTGGATAGTCCTGGGATACTATGGCCTAAATTTAACAATGAGAAAATATTATATAATTTAAGTGTAATATCAGCAATAAAAGAAGATTTAATACCTAAAGAAGAGATAATAGATTATATTTTAAAAACGTTATCGCAAAATTATCCAAATATTTTAAAAGAAAATTATGGTATTGATAATTATCAAACTGATAATTATTATGGAGTATTAAACATTATTGGTAAAAATAAGAATCTGTTAAAAAAAGGTGGAGTAGTTGATCATGAAAGGGTTATTGACTTAATTATTAATGATGTAAAACAAGAAAAAATAAAGGGGATAACATTTGATGATTAAAATATTAAGTAAAGATGAAATATTAAAATATGAAAATGAATTGTATGAGAAAAAAATAGATTTAATTGCCGGAGTTGATGAAGTAGGACGAGGTCCTCTTGTTGGACCAGTAGTTGCGGCAGCCGTTATTTTACCTAAAGGTTTTTATCAAGAAGGATTAACTGATTCTAAAAAATTAACGGAAAAGAAAAGAAATTTTTTTTATAATGTTATTATGGAAAAAGCTATAAGTATAGGAATAGGTATTATTGATAACAAAATAATAGATAAAGTAAATATTTATCAGGCTACTAAATTAGCAATGTATGAAGCAATAAATAATTTAAAAGTTAAACCAAAGCATGTCTTAATCGATGCTATGAAATTAGATTTAAATATAGGTAGTACTTCAATTATTAAAGGAGATGAAAAAAGTCTATCCATTGCATCAGCTTCTATTATCGCTAAAGTTACTAGAGATAATATAATGTATAAGTTAGATAAAAAATACCCAATGTACGATTTTAAAAACAATAAAGGATATCCTACCAAAAGCCATATAGAAGCTTTAGAAAAGTATGGATTATTAAGTGAGCATCGTAGAAGTTTCAAACCTGTTAAGAGTATAAAAAGTACTTGTTGATCAAAATCAAGTGTTTTTTTTGTTGACAATTTTGTTAATTGCTAGTATATAATTTAAAAGAGGATGTGATTTATGAAAAACCTTGTTATAGTGGAATCACCTAGTAAAAGTAAAACAATAGAAAAATATTTAGGTAATACTTATAAAGTAGTATCTTCCAAAGGACATATAAGAGATTTAGCAACAACTGGTAAATATGGTTTGGGAATAGATATCGAAGATAATTTTAAACCTAATTATGTACCAATTCATGGTAAGGGAGTAGTTATAAAAGAGTTAAAAAAATTAGCCAATGCCAGTGATAAAGTTTATCTAGCATCAGATCCTGATCGTGAAGGAGAAGCTATCTCGTGGCATTTAAAAGATGCAATGAATTTAAAGGATAAGGATTATGATCGAGTAGTTTTTAATGAGATAACTAAAGATAAAGTTTTAGAAGCATTTAAAAACCCTAGAAAAATTGATGAAAATTTAGTAAAAAGTCAAGAGACTAGAAGATTTTTAGATCGCATTATTGGTTTTAGGCTTAGTAAGTTAATGCAAAATAAAACTGGAGGAAAATCAGCGGGAAGAGTCCAAAGCGTTGCTTTAAAATTAATTGTTGATTTAGAAAAAGAAATAGCAAATTTTATTCCAGAGGAATACTATAAGATTATCGCTTATTTTAAAGATTTTGAATCAGAATTATTTAAATATGGAAATAAAGATATAGAAATTAAAACCAAAAAAGAAGCTGATGAAATATTAGAAAAATTAAATAAAACGTTTAATATTGAATCAGTTGATAAAAAGGACCGAAATAGAAAATCTCATCCAGTTTTTTCTACTAGTACTTTGCAACAAGAAGCTTCATCTAAACTTGGCTTCAGTGCTAAAAAAACAATGATGATTGCTCAAAAACTATATGAAGGAATTAATATAGGAAATGATCGTAGTGGTTTAATTACTTATATGAGAACTGATTCAATTCGTGTAAGTGAGGATTTTATAAATAAAGCTTATAGTTATATTGCTGGTAATTATGGAAAAGAGTACGTCGGCTATGTTAAAATTGCCAAAGATAAAGATAACATTCAAGATGCTCACGAAGGAATTAGACCAACAGATATTAATAAAGATCCTAATCATGTTAAAAATTATTTAACCAACGATGAATATAAATTATATAGTATGATCTATTACAGAGCTTTAGCATCTCTAATGAAAGACGCTAGCTTTAAAACAACAACAATTATTTTGGATAATAATAATTATAAATTTAAAACAACTGGTAGCATTTTGACATTTGATGGATATTTAAAAGTTTATAGCGATTATGAAGATAATAAAGATAAAATACTTCCACCACTTGATGAATATAAATCTAAAGTAATAATTGCTAATAAAATTGAAAGTGAACAACATTTCACTAAACCAAAATCAAGATATACAGAATCAAAATTAATTAAAGAATTAGAAGAATTAGGAATAGGTAGACCATCAACATATGCTAAGATAATTGATACGTTAAAAGAAAGAGATTATGTTAGTATTATTGATAAAAAATTTGTTCCAACGGAAATGGGAATCATTACAACCCATAAACTACAAGAATTTTTTAGTAACTTAATAAATGTTGAATATACTGCTAACATGGAAAAAGATCTAGATAAAATAGCTGATGGCGATATAAATTATCTGGAATTACTTAAAAGCTTTTATCATGATTTTGAACCTACTTTAAAGGATGCTTTTAATAAAATGGAAAAAAATGAAGCAGAAAAAACAGGTGAATTGTGTCCTACTTGTGGTAGTGATTTAGTTCTTAGAAAAGGAAAATATGGAACTTTTGTCGCTTGTAGTAACTATCCAAAATGTAAGTATGTAAAAAAAGAAGAAAAGAAACTGGAAGTAATAATGAAATGTCCTGCTTGTAAAGAAGGAAATATCGTTGAGAAAAAAACTAAAAGAGGAAAGAAATTTTACGGTTGCGATAATTATCCAAAATGTAATTTTGCCTCATGGGATATTCCAGTAAATGAAAAGTGTCCTAAATGTGAAACTGTTTTAGTAGAAAAAAAAGGAAATATTGTTTGCCCATCATGTGGATATACAAAATAAAGCAAAAAGTATTTGATTTTATACATAAATAATGCTATTATTAAAATATGAGAGGAGTGGCGTTAATTTATGAGTAAAAACAGAGTAAGGGTTAAAGATCCGAATTATAGAGCAATGGGATTTTTGTCATTGACATTTGCAATATTGTTCTTAGGGTCATCTACCTATTTTGGAATAAAATATTATAATGGGGATTTTGATAAAGAAAAAGATGGAAGTTATAATGCTATTGTTGATGTTACAGCACCAATTGTAGAAGTAGAAGTATTAGAAAAAGCAAAAGATGATGAAAACGTAACGATTAGAGTAGCTGTTAAAGACGAAGAAGGGGGTAGCGCTCTTTATGGATTATGTGTAACTGATGAAGAATCCATTGAAGAAGTTAAGACCACTACACCAGAGTGTTGGGACACCTTTCCTCTTTTATCACAAATTGAATATAATTTAGAAATCGAATTCCCATTACAAACAACTGAGAGTGCTTATTACTTATCAGCAAAAGATAATTTTGGTAATTATTCAGAAGTTATTAGAATAATAATTCCAAAAAAATAAGGCAAATATTTGCCTTTTTAAATGTCATTTTTTATATATTCATAAATAATTTTATTAACTAATACGGGGTTTTCTAAATAACAGTAATGCCCTGTTTTTTTAAATACTATTAATTCACTATCAGCAATCAATTTTTTCATTTTTTTGCCACATTTTAATGGCGTATCAAAATCAGTATCACCCCATAAAATTAATGTTTCCTGCTTAATATTTTTTAAAAATAATGCTAAATCTTCATTGATAATATTAACAAAAGTTCTTCGCATATTAGAATTTAAATTGTTGTAATCTTTAGACCCAAAAATATTAGAAAGTTTATTTAAATAAACTTTTTTCTTTTCTTTTCTAATAAATATTTTAAACAATTTTAATATTTTATAAATTATTATTTTGAAATAAGTACTTAAACTTTTTAAACTTTTTATTCCCGCTCCATTCATAATTAAAATTTTGTGAGGAGAAAAATTTAAAAATCCAATTAAAACAAATAATATTCTAGAACCAAAAGAATGACAAATAATAATTGGGTTTTCAATTGCATTAACTTTTATAAAATCTTTTATTAAATATCCGTAATCATAAACAGTTAGATCACGATTGGGGAAGCTGCTATTGCCAAATCCTGGATAATCTAATATATATACTGTTGCATACTCTTTTAAAAAGTTAATCATGTAATTAAAAGTTCTTCTCGTGTTACCCCAACCGGGTAATATCAAAATATTTTTTTTACCATTACCATGTTTTTCATAATACAAATTAACATCATTAATGGTTATTTGCATATAATCACCTAGAATATTATATGTAATAAAAAAAATATATGTTAAAATTATATTAGGTGATTGTATGAATTATATAGATGAATATATTGAATATTTAAAGTATCAAAGAAATTATTCTAAACATACCTATGATAGCTATAAAGATATGTTAAACAAGTTTAATGATTATCTAACTCAATACAATATTACTTTAACAAATTTTACTTATGAAGATGTTAAAAACTATTTAAGAAAATTAGATAAAAAAAAATTATCTAGATCATCAATATGTAAAAATATTAGTATATTAAAAAGCTTTTATAAATATTTATTTACTAAAAATTATATTTCCAGTAATCCTTTTTACACAGTTTCATTACCTAAAAAGGAAAAAAAATTGCCTAAATTTATATATTATAATGAATTAGAGGATTTGTTTTCAAAACCAGATTTAAATAGTGATTTAGGAATAAGAAATAGATTAATATTAGAATTATTATATGCAACAGGAATTAGAATTAGTGAGCTAGTAAATATCAAAATTAGCAATATTAATTTTAGTAATAAATCAATAAAAGTTTTAGGTAAGGGGAAAAAAGAAAGAATAGTTTATTATGGGGATTATGCTAAAGAATATTTAGAGCTTTATTTAAAAAAATGTAGAGAAAAACTAATAAAGAAAAATAATGATTATCTAATATTAAATAATAATGGCAATAAAATAACGGAAAGAGGAGTTGCACTTATTATTAATAATATAATTAAAAAAACAAATATTAAAACAAAAATATCCCCCCATACATTTAGACATACTTTTGCAACTCATCTTCTTAATGAAGGCTGTGATATTTTAACTGTTCAACAGTTATTAGGGCATGAATCATTAAAAGCAACTCAAATATATACTCATATTACTGATGACCGTTTAAAAGATGTTTATTTACATTGTCATCCAAGAGCTAATAAAAAGGATAAGTAGTATCTTTAGTGTTAGTAAGTCAATACGCTTATTATTATGAATACAATTAAAATAAATAGCAACTTTTTGTAGTATCATTACAATTCTTATGATAAAATATTTTTTGGTGAGTAGTATGGGAAAATTATATTTTAAATATGGAGCGATGAACTCTGGAAAGAGTATTGAAGTTTTAAGAACTTGTTATAATTATAATGAACGAAAATTAAAAGTTTTGTTAATAAAACCTCAAGTAGATACCAAAGGTAATGATAAAATTGTATCAAGAATAGGAATAGAAAAGAAAGTTGATTATTTAATATCAAAAGATGATAACATCTATGAATTATTTAAAGATATGAATATTAAAATTATAGTCGCTGATGAAGCTCAATTTTTTACAGCTAAGCAAATTGATGAACTTTGGACTTTAACCAAAACAAAAGGAATTGATATATTATGTTATGGGCTTAGATGTGATTTTAGAATGGAAGGTTTCCCTGGAGCTACGAGATTACTGCAAATTGCAGATTCTATCGATGAAATAAAAACTATCTGTAAATGTGGTAAAAAAGCAACAAATAATTTAAGAATGGAACATGGTATTCCAGTATTTGAAGGAGAACAAGTCTCTATAGATGGGATTAATGATACAACTTATGATGCTGTTTGTGGGGAATGTTATATAAAGGAAAAAGAAAAACAAGAAGAAAGGAAAAAGGAAAATGAAATACGTTTATTTGTTTAATGAAGGAAATAAGGATATGCGTAATCTTTTAGGAGGAAAGGGTGCTAATTTAGCAGAAATGACTAATATTGGACTTCCAGTACCTAGAGGGTTTACAATAACAACAGAAGCTTGCACTAAATATTATGAAGATGGGGGAGTAATATCTAAAGAAATAGAGGATGAAATATTTTCTAAATTAGTTGAATTAGAAAATAAAACAGGTAAGAAAATGGGAGATAAGTCAAATCCTTTATTAGTATCAGTACGAAGTGGTTCTAGAGCTAGTATGCCTGGAATGATGGATACAGTATTAAATTTAGGGTTAAATGATGAAGTAGCAAAAGGATTTGCCGAAGCTACAAATAATAAAAGATTTGCCTATGATTCATATCGAAGATTTATTCAGATGTTCGCTGATGTTGTCAAAGGATATTCAAAATCATCATTTGAAAGATATTTTGATAAAATAAAAGAAGAAAAAGGAATTACTAATGATTTAGAGTTAACAGCTGACGATATGTTTGAAGTAACAGAAAAGTTTAAAGAAAATTATAAGAATTTAGCTGGATCAGATTTTCCTCAAGATCCTAAAATACAACTAATGGAAGCTATCAAGGCAGTATTTAGATCTTGGATGAATGAA
>CAZITT010000035.1:0-6986 GCA_964542235.1 uncultured Muribaculaceae bacterium
CATAACTAACTCCTATTCTTAAATTCTAAAACAATTGGTGTTCCTTCAAAATCAAAATTTTCTCTTATTTTATTTTCTAAATATCTTTCATATGAGAAATGAACTAATGTTTTATTATTAACATTAAATGTAAATTTAGGTGGTTTAATACCTGATTGATGAGTGAAATATATTTTTAATCTTTTACCTTTATAAGTTGGAGCTGGATTTAGATTATAAGCATCAAGAATAACTTCATTTAAAATGCTTGATTTTATTTCTTTTTTAATGTTTTCGCCTACTTTAATTACTTCTGGCATTAAAGTATGAATTCTTTTTTTAGTTAAAGCTGACAAAAAGACAACTGGAGCATATGTAATAAATTGAAATTCTTTTCTAATTTCGTTAGTGAAATCATTAATATCTTGATCTTTATTTACCACCACATCCCATTTGTTTACTACGATAATTATGCCTTTACCTTTTTGGATAGCATAACTAGCAATATGTTTATCATGTTCAATTATTCCTTCTTCTCTATTTATAATAAGAAGACAGATATCAGATCTATCTATGGCTTTTAAAGTTCTAATTAGACTATATTTTTCAATACTTTCATAGATCTTGCCCTTTTTTCTTATCCCGGCAGTATCAATTAACATATAATTTACTTTATTATATGTAAATATTGTGTCAATAGCATCTCTAGTTGTTCCGGCTAAATCATTAACAATTACTCTTTCCTCATTTAGTAAAGCATTAACTAAACTACTTTTACCAACGTTTGGTCTACCAATTACAGCAATCTTTAAAATATCTGATTCTTCTTCTTCTTCTATTTCTTTTAAATCGGCAACTACTTCTTCTAATAAATCATTAATCCCCATATTATGTTCACTGCTAATAGAAACATATTTATCAAATCCTAATTCGTAAAAATCATAAATATTTTCTTCACTTTTTTTATTATCAATTTTATTAATAGCAACAATTACTTGCTTTTGGTATTTTCTAAGCATATCTCTAACAGCTAAATCATTTTTAGTTAAGCCTTCTTTACCATCAACAACAAAGATTATTTTATCAGCTTGATCAATTGCTATTTCTACTTGAATTTTAATTTCATCACTAAAGCTTTTTTTAGATACATCTATTCCACCAGTATCTATTAAATTGAATTTATAATTTTTATAATTTACTTCTTTATAAATTCTATCTCTTGTGATACCCACTGTATCTTTAATAATTGATACTCTTTCTTTTATTAAACGATTAAAAAGAGTGGATTTTCCGACATTTGGCCTTCCAACAATGCATACTGTAGGTATTTTCATATCGCATCACCTCTTACGTTTATTATATATTAATAAATCAAATAAAAAAAGACTTATTGGTCCTTTTCTCTAAGCATTCTTAAATATGCTGTTCCTTCTTTACAAGTTAAACTAGTTTCTACTAATAAATTATCAGCTTCATTTTCATAAAATTGAATACGTTTGCCAATAACTTCTTCTTCACTTTTCACTAATCTGTATTGTCTACTGGGATTACACTCATCAATTAATCTCATACCAATACAGCCCATTCCAGTTCCTAAACCAATAATTAATCCATTAGTTAAATTTGTTAATACACTGACGGTAACGGTGGTAAATCCTACTAATACTCCATCTATTATTCTTTGTCTAATAATTAATTTTCTATACCAATCAACATCAAAATTCAAACAAGCTCTTTCTTCTTCTAAATCTTTAATAGTTTTTCCTATGCTTACATACTCATCTGCTTGTTCTAATAATTTTCTTTGGCACATATCTACAAGAATTGTTAATTCTTCTTCATTTAGTTCTTTTACTTTGACCATAAACCCTCCTCATCGACTGTTTATTAGTTTACCTTTTTCCCTAATGTATGTCAAGCAATCACCATATATAACTTTGGAAAAATCTGCTAATTTAATAATTTCAATATCGTCCAATTCTTCAATATTAACATAGTAATATCCATCATTATATATTATATTTTTATCCTTTATTAAGAAATAATCGCTAACTTCTAAATAAAATATTGCTTCATCAAAAATAATAACCTTTAAATCAATCATGTCTTTAAAGAATTCTAATTCTTCAATATTTTCTAATTCTATAATCAGTCCATATTTTTTATTAATATATATTCTTGCAATATAAAGACCTGAAGTTATATTAATATTTTTTGTTTTTAAGTAAGGAATTATTTTTTTTATATAACCTTCTAACTCCTCTTTATTATTAATATTAACCTCTAATAAAGCCTTATCCATGTAAAATACTATAACATTACCATTATAACTGATTTTCACATATAACACCTAATTTATTATATGTTAAATTATCTCTTCTTCTACCAAAAATGAATTAGCAATTATATCTAAAATGGCATCTTTCCCTTCTTTTGTTACATTAGAAAAGAAAACTATATCATCGCCAACTTCTAAATCTAAAGTTGATAAAATTATTTTAGAATTTTTTGGTCGTTTAGGTTTAGAAATTTTATCTATTTTTGTTGCAACTATTGTTACTGGAATCTTATAATATTTTAAAAATTTATACATTAAAAGATCATCCTCAGTTGGTTTAATTCTAAAATCAATCAACATGAAAACTCTTTTTAAATTATTTCTATTTTCTAAATAATCTTCTATCATTAACCCGAACTTTTTTTGATTTTCTTTTGAGACATTAGCATAACCATAACCAGGTACATCAACAAAATAAAATTTATCGTTAAATAAGTAAAAATTTAGAGTTTGTGTTTTTCCAGGATCAGAAGAAACATGAGCTAAGTTTTTTCTACCAGCGATCGTATTAATAAAACTACTCTTACCAACATTACTTCTACCCACCAATAAAAATTCATCTAAATTATCTTCAGGATATTGACTTCTTCTTACCGCGCTAATAATAAAATCTGATTTATCAATCTTCATTATTATCTCCTCTTTCCAAATTATATGTTAGACATAAGTTATCTAATTCTTTAACTAAATCAAATGCCTCTTCGAAAGTTTTTACTCTTGCTCCCGCTGCTAATTTATGGCCACCTCCATTATATTTTTCAGCGAGTTTGTTAATAATTGGTCCACGGGATCTCATTGATATCCTAATAATATCATTTTTAATATCTTCAGAAATTGATAACCATACTAATACTTCCTCGATAAAATTAAAATTATTTATCATATTACCAGCAGAAGCTGAATCAATGCCAAATGAATCAATTATATCTTTTGTAATTTTTATATAAGCCACTCCATTATCAGTCATTTTCATATTAAGGGCCATATACCCTTGAAAACGTACTTCATTAAGAGGTCGCATATAGACTTTAGTATATAACTCACCAATATTTAAATCATATTTTTCTATTAAATTCCCAACGACATGAAAAGTTTCAGGTTTAGAATTATCAAACATAAATCTTTCAGTATCTGCAATAATTCCTAAAAACAATTTTTCGGCAATTTCTTTAGTAATTTTTAGACCAGTACTAGTTACTAAATCATAAATCATTTCAGATGTTGAAGATTTTGTTTCATCAATTAATTCTACATCACAAAAACTTTCCATAAATGGATGATGATCAATTTTTATGGCATAATCATAGTTGATACTTTCCTTCATATCCACTCTTTTTTTATCTGGAGTATCCAATACTATTAATAATACTTTACCGCTACATTCTATTTTCTTGTCCAATTGTCCTATATAATTAAATTTGATACTTCCAGCACCAATCGCATAAACATTTTTTTGAGGAAAATTATTTTTAATAATATCTCTTAAGCTAATTTGACTAGCCATCGCATCTGGATCAACGCCAATATGTCTTGCAATTACAATTGTATTATACCTTTTTATTATTTTAACTATTTTTTTATACATATATTAATTCCAATCTATTTAATTAAATTATAAGTATCTCGTGCTATCATTAATTCTTCATCAGTTGGTATGACATATACAGATATTTTAGAAGAAGGTTTAGTAATAATTGTCTCTTTGCCACGAATACTATTTTTTTCTTCATCAATTTTTATCCCTAATACTTCTAGTTTTTCTAATACTTCTCTTCTAGTAAAAGGAGAATTTTCACCAACGCCCGCTGTAAATACAATAGCATTACATCCACCTAATTCAACATAATATTTGGCAATATATTCCACTATTTTTTTTACATACATTTTTTGAGCTAATAAACATCTTTCATTCCCATCATTAATACCTTGCTCAATATCTCTTGAATCACTACTGATGCCACTTATTCCAAGAAGACCACTTTCTTTATTTAAAATGTTATCGACTTCATCAATAGTTAAATTAGCCTCTTTCATAATATAAGGAATAATAGTAGCATCAATATCTCCTGATCTTGTTCCCATCATTAATCCTGCATTAGGAGTTAAACCCATTGAAGTATCAACACATATACCATTTTCTACAGCAGTGATACTAGCTCCATTACCTATATGACAGATAATAACTTTAGTATTAGTTGTTCCTAATATTTCATTGATTCTAGCTGATATGTATTTATGACTCGTTCCATGCATTCCATATTTTCTAATTCCATATTTTTCATACCATTCATATGGTACTGGATATAAATAAACATCCTCTTTCATCGTTTGATGAAAAGCAGTATCAAAAACAACTGTTTGGATTGCGTTTGGCAACACTTCTGTTGCTGCTTTTATTCCAGTAATAGCAGGAGGATTATGAAGAGGTGCTAATACTGAACATTCCTCTACTACTTTTAATAATTCATTTGTTACAATTTGTGATTTATTATAATAAGATCCTCCTTGAACCATACGATGACCAATACCTTTGATATCATCAAATGATTTAATTATCTTATTTTCTAATAATTCATCCACCAATATTTGAAAAGCTTGTTTATGATTTTTTAATTCTAATTCTTTTTTTATTTTTTCACCATTTAATTTAATGGTATAGAAACTATTATTTATCCCTATTCTTTCAAATACTCCTGAAATTAAAACTTTCTCATCAGGCATTTCATATAATTGAAATTTTAGTGATGAACTTCCTGCATTAACTGCCAATATTTTCATAATAGTACCTCTTTCCTATGTCTTATTATAACTTAAAAAGAAAAAGAAATCAAAAACTTATTCATCAAAATTCAGTTTATTGTTTTTTCTTTTTATTTTTTTCATTATACATTTTTTTATCAACTGCTTTAATAAAATCATCAAAATTTACTTTATTATCATTATATATATCATATCCAATACTTAATCCAATTTTTACTGATGATATTTTATTATATTCTTCTAAATTTTTGTTGATATTATTTAATATTACCTTTGAATTTGATTTATTTTTAATTTTAGCGATAACTAAAAATTCATCTCCTCCATATCTAATAACTAAATCAGTTGCTCTTAAAGATGATTTTAGGATATTAGCTACATCTATTAAAGCTTTATCACCATATTGATGACCATAAGTATCATTTATATTTTTAAATTTGTCAATATCAATGAAACAAACTAATAATGAATAATCTTTTCTTTCATTCGAATAATTATCGATAAAACGTCTATTATAAGTACCGGTTAAATGATCAATGTTAATGATTTCTTTATATTTATTTATATATAATATTAAGGATAAAAATATATAAGTAGCGGGAAGAAAAGATAAACATTTAAATAAAATTCCACTTCCTATTCCAACTGTCCAAATAACAATAATAATAGAAATCTTAGAATAATTAATAGAATTTATACTTTTAGAGAATAAGTAATAAGTTAAAGTATATAAAAGAGGCGCAAATGTTGATATTATAATAACTTTTAAAAATATGTTGATAGTTTCTGAGCTGGCAAAAAATATAAACAAATAGGATATATATAACAAAGCAATAAATGAAATGATAACTTTATTTTTTTGATGTTTATTTTCATTATCACCAATATAATTATTTAACAAATATATTGATAATGAATATGATGGAATTATTAAGATACTATAAAACAAAAGTAAATTTATATTAAATAAATCAAATGAAGTATTTTGCAATACAAAACTTAAAATAGCGAGTGCTAATGAACTTAAACTAAGTATAAACCACGTATATGAATTTTTATCTAAATCATTTTTAAACTGTTTATAATAATTTATTAATAAAAATATAGTTAAGATTATCAAAAAAAACTCTAGTTTCATAAAAACACTCCTTTTAATCATATTAATAAGTATACAACTAAAATTCAAAATTCACAATTATAAAAAAATCACTAAGCTTTAGTGATTAAATTTCAAAATATCAGTTACAGTTAGATAAAAGTTGTTATCCATTTTTCATCAACTTTCTTATGATAAACCTTAATAGGGTTTTATTGATTGTTTATTTCATAATCTAGTGCCACTTGTTTAACACAATCTTCAAAGCTACCAACAATTACCTTATATGCTCCTTGTTCTAACATCAAATTAACATACTGCTTTATCTCCTTAACTTCAAATTCGTCAAAGTTTGGACTATTAACAATCTTTTCTTCATAAAACCTGCTATCACTAATATAACCATAAACTCTTTTTCCAAGTGCACAAGCATAACCACACTCATAAGCTGTTCCATCATCTACTAACATACCAGCATAAGGATTAAAATTAGCTATAACAATATCTGCTTCTAAAATTGTTTTAATATCAGCCAAATAAAT
This sequence comes from uncultured Muribaculaceae bacterium, assembly GCA_964542235.1. Classification (GTDB taxonomy): domain Bacteria; phylum Bacillota_I; class Bacilli_A; order RF39; family UBA660; genus DAOPMC01. Next base: position 6,716 of record CAZITT010000035.1, read on the forward strand.
TTTTGAGGCTGAAGATGATTGTGGATTATCAATTGGATGTAGGGGAATTATTCCGTGCTTTATACAAATTTCTTTTTGTTTGTTACAATATTTAATTGCATTCTTTCTTACAATATCCGGGCCTGCTATATAGGCCTTTAGCATTTCGACTATATCTTTATCCGTTTCAGTTGGAATAAATTTTTTCATTTTTTACCTCCATCTATAAAGATCATAACAAAAAAATCACCAAATTAATAGTGATTAGTTTTCTAAATATTGGTGGCTCCAG
>CAZITT010000036.1:0-6854 GCA_964542235.1 uncultured Muribaculaceae bacterium
ACTACAGATGGGGGCAGTCACGATGGTAACAATGGTGGTGCATCATCTGCATTTGGATATGCAGCAAACACAACGACAATAGCAACTGGATTTGCTAACGGTGGCAGTGGGGCTTCTGGTGGAGGCTCTGGTGGAACTGCTGGTGCCAATGGTGGTTCTAATGGAAGTAATGGTGGATCTAGTGGCTATGGTAATCCAGGTACTGGACAAAGTACTACAACTGGCGAATTTGGAGACTCTAATGCAACTCGTTATTCTGGTGGAGGTGCTGGCGGCAAGGCTTCATATGGGGGTGGCGGAGGTGGATCAACCGGAGGTTTAGTTGGAGCAAGCACAACAACAACTGGAATAAGTGCAGCAGCTAATACTGGCGGAGGCGGAGGCGGTGCAGGAAGAAGTGGTTCCTCTGCAGGTGCTTCAGGTGCTGGTGGTTCTGGCATTGTAGTAATTCGTAATCATAGATAATAACAAAAAAAGCAAGAAATTTAAAATTTAAATATCCTGCTTTTTAATTTATCTAATTTTATATTAGAGGTAAATATTATTTTTAGCTTATTTTTGATTTTTTTAATTAATAGATTCTTTTCTAATTCATTTTTTAAATATAAGAACAATTTTTTTATTTTAAACTTAAATCTATTAGTTTTATTATCGAATAAACCAAATATTTTGTTTTCAATATTAGTAATTATAATTTTTATTTGATCTTTTCTTTTCTTTCTTAATTGTTTATTAATCTTTTTTTTCTTTTTATAATCTTTTTTTAATTTGCTGATTACTGGTTTAAAATTTGGTAATTTTATTTCAATTAAAGCAATAGCAATTACTTTGTTTTTAAACGTTGTAACAAAATTACTATGCAATATAATTTGAAATTGATATTTAATGTTATAAGCTAAATTCTTAAGATTGTAAGCTTTTTTCTTCTTTGGAATTACTTTAACTTTATTTGTAATTATTTCTGCTACTTCTTTAGCATCACTAATCTTTTTCTCTTGTTTATTTATTATAAACCATGTTAAAGGTATAAAAAATAATAATAAAGAATAATTTAGCATACTTATAAACATAGCGCTACTGATGCTATTAGCTAAATAGCTATAGTCATCTACAAATCTTTGCAATCCCCAAATAAGACCTTTTTGAACTAATGTATAAGTAAGCGTAAATGTTGCAAATCCCATTGTGATGACTGCTAATGAATTAAGAGGTTTTTTCCAATCTTTTTTTATTAGATATAAGGCAAACCATATTAAATAGCACATTCCGATAGTTACTATTAAAGTATAAATAGAGAAGAAATGAGTTAAGTTATTGTTAGGTTCGTTTAAAATTGTTAAATCACTGACACTTTCAATGTAGGCATTTAAAATAGTAACAATTTGATTTTTCATTTTACTATTAAAATTAATACTATACTTTAACTCTTGCTTATCAATTATTTTATTAATTAAATCTATTCTATTAATTTCAATTTTGGGATAATCTTTTTTGTATAAATTTGTTTGCAATTTATATGATAATTCATATCCAATTTGATTGTTTATTCTTTCATCGAAAAATATTTCTTTTATGATTTTATTATCTATTTTATTTATTTCGGATAAAAAGTTAATGGCATCATTAACAGTACCATTATCTTTAAAAGTTTTACCAAGTACTTTAGATTCTACGATATCATCAACTAAAATTTGTAATATATTAATTTCATCTGTATAATATTTAACATTTTTAGTGGAGATTAGATTTCTAGATATGCCGGCTAAAAAGAATATAGCTAAATTAACTATAAATAAAAAGTGAAGTACTAATGTTAAAAAATTAGGTAAGAATTTATCTTTATTATCCATGTTAATATGCCTCCGTCTAAATTATAAAGCTAAATTTATAATTTGCCAATAAATTTTTAATAAAATGTCTTAATTATATTTGTAAATATTATTGATATTGGGCATAATATATGTATAAAATAACCATTCAAAATAATTAGCACTTAATATTGACAAGTGCCAATTGTGATGCTAAAATTATAGTTGAAAGGAGAGGTATATTATGAATTTAATACCAAGAAAATTTTATTTAGATGATTTTTTTGATGATTTTTTCCCAGAAAAAACCGTTAGTAGCTTAAAATGTGATATTTATGAAAAGGATAATAAATATCATGTAGTAATGGATATTCCTGGATTTGATAAGGATGATATCAATATTGAATGTGATGATAATTACTTAACAATATCAGCCTCTAAAGAAGAAAGCAAAAATGAGGATGACAAAAATTATATTAGAAGAGAAAGAAGTTATGGGGAATATCAAAGAAAATTTTATATTGGAGATGCTGATGGTGAAAATATTAAAGCTGAATTTAAAAATGGTACACTAAAAATCATCATTCCTAAAAAAGAAGTCATCGATAATAAAAAGAAAATAGAAATTGAATAATAAATAAAAAGGAATTAATTCCTTTTTATTTATTTTTTACAAACATTTCATTTATATATTTGCTGGCAATAGCGATATCGCCATCATAAGGAAGACATTTTCCTCCTTGCTCTTGATGTTTTTCTATCCCTTTACCAGTAATTAAGATAGTATCTCCTTCTTTAGCCATTTCAATGGCTTTTTTTATGGCACTTTCGCGATCTAAAATAATTTCATAATTATTAGTAGTTACTTCTTGTAGCATTCCTTCAGTAATAATTTTCAATGGATCTTCCATTTTAGGATTACCAGTTGTAAAAATAACGTAATCAGCATTTTCACAAACAGTTCTTCCTAGATCAATTCTTCTACCCATAAATCTATTACCTTTAGTTCCTAAAACAGCGATTACTTTGCCTTTAGTAAGTGGTTTTACAAAGTCGTATAAGTTTTTCCAGGCATGAGCAGTAACTGTAAAATCAATTAATACTCTAAATGGTTGACCTAACTTTACATATTCATGACGTCCTGGTACTTTTTTTAGATATTTAACTTTACTTACAATATCGTTTGTATCCATTCCTAAAAAATTAAGAGCGATAATAGCAGCCATAATATTTAAAGCATTAAATTTACCAGATAGCGGAGATAAAACTTTGTGAGTTCCTAATATTCCATTTATAGTAAATGAAAGTTCATTTTCTAAAATGACTAAATCAGTTGCATAGACATCGCAGCTATCACTAAAACCATAGGTTATTACTTTACCATTTGATCTTTTAATAAAATAATCGCTGTTAGCATCTTCTTTATTAATGATGCACAAACCATCTTTTTTAGTATGTTCAAATAATCTTCCTTTAGCTTCAATATAATTTTCCATGGTTTTATGAGTATCTAAATGATCTCTTGCAATATTAGTAAATATTGATATATCGTAATTGATAGCATCTAATCTTTTAGTTCCCAATCTTTCAGAGGAAGCTTCCATGACAACACAAGAGCAATCATTTTTTACAAAATCATTAAAAATGCTAAATAATTCTTTAGGAAAAGGTGTTGTTACTATTTGATTTCTTGAATATCCTGGACATTCAACAATTTCTGTTCCAATAATTCCACATTTTTTATAAGTATTTAATATTTGATAGATAATATTGGAAGTTGTAGTTTTGCCATCAGTACCTGTAACACCAATTAATTTAAGCTTATCAAGAACATTATCATAAAAATTATTTAAAGCAATATTCATCGTATAAGGAACATTTTCTGTTTTAACAACTGGAACATTAACTTCTAAGTCTTTTTCACTAATAATGGCAACTGCACCATTTTTAATAGCATCAAGAACATAATCATGACCATCGGATTTAATTCCTTTAATACAGCAGAATAAGATGTTTTTTCCATTTATTCTTGAGTCTTCTTCGATACTATTAATTTCTACATCAATATTAGTATTTACTAAAGAATTTAGCTTTTTCATTCATATCATCTCTTTCATTTTATATTATATCATCTGTAAAATAGGGTAAGCAATACTATAATTTTTAAAAAGCTATTGAACTATTCAAAATTAATATGTTAAAATGTCTTTGGTGATATATAAATGGAATACAGAGTAACAACTCATAGTGAAAGAGAAACTTTTGAATTAGCACAAAATTTTGAATCAGAAAAGTTTTCTAACATGGTTATTTGCTTAACAGGGGATTTGGGTAGTGGTAAAACAACATTCACAAAGGGTTTTGCAAGCGCCTTAGGAATAAAGGAATCAGTCACATCGCCTACTTTTACGATTATTAAAGAGTATATAGATGGAGAAATGCCTCTTTATCATATGGATGTTTACCGATTAAATGAAAGCCCAAAGGATATCAATTTTGATGAATACTTTTATAAAGAAGGAATATCAATTATTGAATGGGCAGATTTAATTAAAAATGATTTACCAGAAGAAAGACTTGAAATAAAAATAGGTATTATTGATGATAATACAAGATTATTTATCATTAATCCTATTGGTAAAATATATGAAGATATATGCGAGGCCGTTTTATGATAGGCCTTTTTTTAGATACATCATCTAAATATTTAACTATTTGCTTATTAAAAGATGAAAAAGTAATTGACATGTTTTATCAAAAATATGATAATGATATGTCAAAATATGTAGTGTTAGAATTAGAAAATCTATTAAAAAAAAATGATATAAAACCAACTGATATCAAAGAAATATATTGTGTTAATGGACCAGGATCTTTTACCGGAATAAGAGTGGGAGTTACAATTGCTAAAACATTTGCCTGGTCTATTAATATTGATGTTATACCAGTATCAAGTTTATTTTTAATGGCAACTAGCATTAAAAATTATGATTACATTATTCCTATTATTGATGCTAGAAGAGATTGTGTTTATGGGGCAATATATGATAAAAATTATCATGCTGTTTTAGAAGAAAAATATATGAAGCTTGATGAATTAAAAAAAGAAATATTAAAATTAAATGGTAGTTATGTTTTTGTATCTAATGATATTATCAAGGAAATAAAAATAAAAGAATATGGTCCTGATATTAACAATCTAATAAAAAATATTGATAAGAAATATGTAAATCATCATCAATTTGCCCCAAATTATTTGAAAAAAGTAGAGGTTTAAAAAATGATAAGTGAAATAAAAAAAGATGAAAATAATCCTTTTTTAAATGAAATTAATTATAAATTAGATGATAAAATTGTTGGCTATTTAACATATCGAGAAATATATGATCGATACGAAATTGATGATTTTAAAGTAGAAGATGATTATCAAAATCAAAAAATAGGGCAAACATTATTAAAATATTTAATTGATAAAGCTCAAAAATTAAGTATAGTTAATATTACATTAGAAGTGAAAAAAACAAATGAAAAAGCTATTCATATTTATCATAAATATGGCTTTGAAAAAGTAGCGATAAGAAAAAATTACTATGATGGAATTGATGCTTTATTAATGGAAAAGAAGTTGAGATAAATGAAAGATATTTATATTTTAGGAATTGAAACAAGTTGTGATGAGACAAGTGCTTCTATTATTAAAAATGGCAAAGAAGAAACTTCATCTGTTACTTTAAGTCAAATTGATATTCATACTTTATATGGTGGGGTAGTCCCAGAGATAGCAAGTAGAAATCACGTTTTACACATTACACAAGTAATTGATGAATGTTTCAAAAAAGCAAACATGACTATTAAAGATATTGATGCAATCGCTGTTACTTATGGACCAGGGTTAAATGGATCATTATTGGTAGGGTTAGAGGCTGCTAAAACTTTAAGTTTAGTAAATTCAAAGCCATTGATAGGAGTTAATCATATAATAGGTCATATCTATGCTAATAATTTAGAAAAAGAATTAAATTTTCCCTTAATAGCATTAGTTATTAGCGGAGGGCATACTGAACTTATTTTAATGAAAGATCATTTAAAATTTGAAAAATTAGGAGCTACATTAGATGATGCAGTTGGCGAATGCTACGATAAGGTAGCAAGAGTAATGGGAGTATCTTATCCAGGAGGACCAGTTATTGATAAGATGGCCAAATTAGGCAATGATACTTATAATCTGCCAATTCCCTTAAATGATAACAGTTTTAATTTTAGTTTTAGTGGCTTAAAAAGTGCTGTTATTAATTTAGTTCATAATGAAGAACAAAAAGGTAATAAAATTAATAAAGAAAATCTCTCCACTTCTTTCCAAAATGTTGTTATTAAATCATTAACTACAAAAACTTTGAATGCTTTAAAAGAATATCGGGTTAATAATTTAATTCTAGCAGGTGGAGTTGCAGCTAATAGCGGAATAAGAGATGAATTTACAAAATTAGCAAAAGAACATAATTTTAACTTTTCTTATCCAACTGTTAAAAATTGTACAGATAATGCTTCAATGATTGCATCAGTCGGATATTTTTTATATCAAAAGAGGATATTTAGTTCACTGGATTTAAATTCAGTTGCTAATGAAAAGCTATATAGTTTTACAAATTTGATATAATTTTAATAATTTTGGTAATCTCTTTAAAAATAAATAATTAAATATTTTACCATATAAAATGTTTATAGATTGGAGATGATTTATGAAAAATGAAATATCAACCATAATAAATGTGAAAGAAAATAAAATTGGGATTTTAAGAGTTAATGATATATAATCAATATCATTAACTGACTTAGCTAAATATCAAAATGCATCTGATCCATCATTTACAGTAAAAAATTGGTTACGGAGAATTGTAACTATTGATTATATTGGTTTATGGGAGCAATTAACTAATGATAATTTTAATTTGGTCGAATTCGACCAAATTAAAACTGAGTACGGAAAAAATTCTTTTGCAATGTCTCCAACTCAATGGATAAAAAGAACTAATGCAATTGGAATTG